>JBKJNW010000082.1:0-5906 GCA_046593335.1 Chthoniobacterales bacterium
CAGAATTTCATCTACCGCTCGACCAATGGCGGCGCTACCTAGCGCGCGCCTGCGCGCACAGCTCGGCCACGGGATTGATTGTGCCTAACTATGGTGCTCCATCTCCGTCAGCAGAATGACGTCACCCTCGTGAAGAAATTTTCTGCCCCACGCCTGCGCCACGAGGTTGATGCTCTCGGTCGTGCCGCGTGTGAAGATGATTTCATCCGCACTCGCTGCCCCGATGTAGGCCGCGACGCGCTGGCGAGCTTTTTCGTAGGCTGCGGTGGCGCGGGAGCTCAGTTCGTGCAGACCGCGATGCACGTTGGCGTTGCCGTGCTCGTAGTAATGCCGGAGCGCTTCGATCACGGCGCGCGGCTTTTGCGTGGTGGCGGCGTTATCGAAATAAACCAGCGGATGCCCATGCACCTGCTCTAGCAGGATGGGAAAGTCCGCCCGGATCTGATTCCAGTCTGCCACGGCCCTGTTGTGCACCGACCAATCTGCGCCGTGCGCCGCTGCCCGGCAATCGAATGCGCACGTCCCCGCATTTTTGGCGGGACGACGAACGACAGCAACGATAGCGTCGCGGGATGTCGCTCGATCGGACGCATTTCAAACAGGCAATCACCGAGAACACGCTGCGCAGTTGCCAGCTTTTCATGGGCCTGCCTGCCGCCGACATCGCGGCGCTGGCGGCCTTTGCCGTAACGAAGCGCCTGGCGAAAGGCGACTACCTGTTTCGGGAAGGCGAACCGGCGCATGGTTTCTACATCGTGCAGCAAGGCCGGATCAATGTGCACCGCGTTAGTACGGCCGGGAAAGAGCGGGTCATTTATGTTTTTCGTCCGGTCGAATCCTTCGCCGAGGGGGCGCTGGCGAGCGAGTTCGGGTATCCGGCAGATGCGCGCGCGTCAGAAGCGAGCGTGGTCCTCCTGATTCCGAAACGCGAATTCATCGACCTGCTCGGGAGCCGCCCGGAACTCGCGCTGCGCATGCTCGGTTCAATGAGTCAGCATCTCCGTGTGCTGGTGGGATTGCTCGATGACCTGGCGTTGAAAGACATCGAAACTCGCATGGCCAACTGGCTCTTGAAACGCTGCCCGCACCCTTTGCGCGACGACCCGATCGTGATTCAGCTTGACCGCACCAAGCGCGTCCTTGCGGCCGAACTGGGCGCGACCAGCGAAACGCTCTCGCGGACCCTGGCGAAGTTCCGTGATCAGAAAATGCTCAAGGTCGCGGGACGTAAAATCACCATCACTCGCCCGCAAGAACTCGATCGGTTACTCCAACGGCATCTCGGCGAACTCTAGGCGGGCGGAGATTACGGCGTCACATGCAACGCTGCACTGTCCGATAGTCTCGAGTGGTTACGGCTTCGACGAAGAGCTGCGCCCTTCGCGCAACGCAGGATCCGGTGCGCAGCGACGGCCGGATCGCTCTCGGATAGAGCTTTTTCCGGCCAGCTCGCGTAGGCCGCCCGAACGAGCGGTTGGATTGCCGGCACTGTGCTTCCGAGCATTCGTGACATGACCGCGATTATTTAGTGCGCACGGAGAGCACCAAATATAACGTGTCTGACCACGCCATCGCAGGCAGCGAAACATGAATCGCATACCAAGAACAAAGATGGGGTCGAAAGATTGATATGACTCGCGGGATACTTTTGGGCGCGATCCTCCTTTTCTGTCAGCCAACAGCCTGCCTTCCAGCGGAGGAAGCAAAGACTGAAAGTGCTCAGCTAACTTTTGCTCCCAATGTTCCGCCGCCGATTATCCGCAAGGAGCCTGCCGTGATTAAGGCATATCTCAACGCCGCCAACGTGACTGCGGAGATTGCACCGAGGTTGCGTTACGTCTTCTGGACTTTTAACGGTCACACTCCGGCTCCATTTATCCGGACACGGCAAGGCGACACCTTGCAAATGGAGTTCAGCAGCACCGATGACCGCGGCATGTCACACAATGTCGACTTTCACGCGGTGATGGGGCCGGGAGGTGGATCGCCGCTACTCAATGCGTCGAAGGGAATGGTTAAGAGCGCCACCTTTAAGTTGCTGCATCCTGGATTGTTTGTCTATAACTGCGCCCAACCGCCTGTGTCCGATCACATCGCCAACGGCATGTATGGCTTGATCCTGGTCGAGCCAGAAGCTGGTCTTCCCAAAGTCGATCATGAGTTTTATGTTATACAGAGTGAGTTCTATACCAATAAGCCACCGGTAGGCAGTGATGCGACGCTGGAATACTCCCGCGAAGCCGGTTTAATGGAGCAGCCTACTTTTGTCGTCTTTAATGGTCGGGTCGGCGCGCTGACTGGTGACAATGCTTTGCACGTCAAAACCGGTGAGCGAGTGGGGATCTATTTCGGCGACATCGGCCCCAACCTCGCTTCCTCTTTTCACGTGATTGGTTCCATCTTCGAGACGCTTTATCGCGAGGGCGATCTGGTTGACGCGCCCGCTCACAACGTCTCGGTCACTTTAGTTCCCGCAGGCGGGACAGCTGTAGTCGAAATGACTTTCGAAGTGCCAGGTGAATATACTTTGGTCGATCACTCAATATTTCGAACCGATAAAGGCGCCGTAGGGACGATAATTGCTGACGGTCCGCCGCGTCCAGATATCTACCGTGGGGCAAAACAAGATGCTAGGTAACGACAAGTCTGGAAGGAACTGCTGGCCGTGAATTTAGAAGTGAAGAGAAAATGGAGCGCAATGATATCAAGCGGACTCGGTGCTGTAAGTAATGGAGGCACTGGGTTTCTCGATTGCTACAACGCTCAAGGACGAGGAATTAACCATCCGATTGGAGCGGCAGCTGCGGATCTTCCGGCGGATAGGTGACAACGTTGCCTTGGACTCTGGCAAAGGACTTCAGTTGTGTGGAGTTGGCTACGGATAGAAGTCATGATGTCCTCGGTCCGAATTCCTCGAACCGTTAATGCGTCGCCGATCAGGGAACGATGACAGCGCCAGGGCACAGCTTCGGCGCACATGATTGCAATCCTCTCTTGCTTCGCTAGCTCGATCAATTCGTCGAGGGCTTTCGCAAACTCCGGCGTTTGCATGTAATCGGCATAGCCTCGGAAAGAGGCGTTTCGCCAACCGGTGTTTAGCGAATCGGGCTTCGCATGACGTAACCCGCCAAGTTCCGGCATGTGAAGGTATCGCAATCCCGCTTTCTTCAGCGCCTTTGGCAGCGACGCCTTGTTAAATTGCGGGTTGTGCCTTGAACGCGGGACGGTGCGTACATCCACCACCCGTTTCACGCCGTGCGCCTCTAAAAGGTGAACAAACTCCTCGAGCGATCGTGTGGAATGGCCGACCGCGCGTTAGTACGCCGGGAAAGAGCGGGGTCATTTATGTTTTTCGTCCGGTCGAATCCTTCGCCGAGGGGGCGCTGGCGAGCGAGTTCGGGTATCCGGCAGATGCGCGGACGTCAGAAGCGAGCGTGGTCCTCCTGATTCCGAAACGTGAATTCATCGACCTGCTCCGGAGCCGCCCGGAACTCGCGCTGCGCATGCTCGGTTCAATGAGTCAGCATCTGCGTGTGCTGGTGGGATTGCTCGACGACCTGGCTTTGAAAGACAGCGAAACCCGCGTGGCCAACTGGCTCTTAAAACGCTTCCCGCACCCTTTGCGCGACGACCCCGGTCGTGATTGAACTTGATCGAACCAAGCGCGTGCTTGCGGCCGAATTGGGCGCGACCAGCGAAACGCTCTCGCGTACCCTGGCGAAGTTCCGTGATCAGAAAATGCTCAAGGTAGCGGGGAGGACAATGACGATCACGCAACCGAGAAAACTCGATCAGCTGCTTCGGCAGCACCTGGGCGAGTTGTAGTGCTCGTCCCACTGCGGCCAGGGGACAGGACGCGGCGGGACTTCACGCCACCACCCCAGCGGGACCGGCGGGTGTGGGCAGCTCCGCGGGAGTTGTCTGGGCCTTGTCCGTGATAAGTCGTCGCAAGAAGGGATTGAGCACGACGAGGGCGACGCCAACCGCGAGACTGCCGAGACCGAGGTAGGTAAAGAGCGTGGCGTAGCCGGCGTTGGTGGCCGCAGCGTTGGTGCCGGTCGGCTCGGGAATCATGCCGGAGAAATCGCCCGCGAAGAGCGAGGCGAGGCCGGTCACGAGCATCCAGCTGCCCATCATCACGCCCTGGTATTGCTTGGGCGCGAGTTTGCCGATCATGGCGTAACCGATGGGCATGATGAGCAGTTCACCGATGCTCTGGAGCACGTAGCTGGCGAAAAGCCAGACGAAGGCGCTCTTGCCGTCCACGCCAGCCAGCTTGATGCCTGCCGGGAGAATAAGAAAAGCGACCGCCATTAAGAGCAACGAGGCCGCAAATTGTTTCGGGACATCGATATTCCAACCGCGCGCCCGCAGGCGAGTAAACCAGGCCGCGAGGAGCGGTCCGCCGATCACGATGCAGACGGTGTTGATGTTCTGAATCCACTGCGGCTGAATCCGCACCGGACCGAGGATCAGGTTGACGTTGTGGACCGCGAAGAGCATCAAGCCGCTCGGCGCCATCTGGTAGAGCGACCAGAACATGAGCGAGCCAAGAGTCAGAATCAGGTAGGCCGTCATGTTCCGCCGCTCGCGGCGATCGGGATGTCGCACGGTGAGGTAGACCAGCGTAAGCGCGACCCCAGCGCAGATGGTCTTGAGGATGATCTCGGTGCCGCCCGGGCGCTGGAGCATGAACCACACAACCGGGACGAGACCGATGAGAATGGCGATGCCCCCGAGCTGACGCAGGCGAAATTGCCGGGGCGTGGCCTCGAGCAGCGCGGTGTTGCGATCGGTCAGCGTCTTCCAGTTGAAGAAGGCGAGGAGGATGGCGACGAAGTTACCGAGGGTTGCGAAGATAAAAAGACTCGCATAACTCTCAGTCCCCTGGAAGTAGCCGGCGACCGCGAAGCCGATGAAGAAGCCGACGTTCATGCCCGCGTAATTCCAGAGGAAGGCGCCTTCGCGGCGCGGGTCATCCGAGGTGAAGCGTTGGGTCAGCATCATGTTGATGCAGGTGACGTTGAGGCCGCTGCCGGTGAGGAAGAAAGCGAGCCCGAGATAGAACATGGCGAGCGTGCCTAACGAGATGCAGGCGCAGCCAATGACCTGCAGCGCCATGCCGCCGACGAAGAGATTGCGGTTGGAGAGGAAACGGCCGCCGAGGTAGCCGCCGAAAAGATGCAGACCGTAATTAAAAGCGCCGAACACGCCCATCAGCGTGGTCGCTTCCTTCACGCCGAGTTGCAGGTGCTTCGTCGCGTAGAGGACCAGCGTCGAATAGAGAACGGCAAAGCCGAGCGTGGCGAAGATCTGAATGAAGAAGAGCGTAGCCGCGCCCTCCGGAGCCCCCGCGAAACGGCGTTTTATGAAATTCATCCGGCGCTGGTTGTCGCCTGCTGCGCCGGGCGATGTCAAGCCGCGGCTTGCCTTTTCAAGGAAAGCTTCGCCCGGAGATTACGGTGCCGCTCGGCTGGCCGACCTAGAAATGGTTCGGCTCGCGTGCGAGGAACTTCCCGTGGCCGATCTCGCCGACGAACTTGCCGTCCCGGGCCGCGACCTTGCCGCGCACAGTCACGACCTGCGGACGGCCCTCGATTTCGAACCCTTCGAAAGAGTTGTAATCAAGATTCATATGGTGCGTTTTCGCAGAAATCTTTCCGCGATGATTCGGATCGTAGACGACGAGGTCGGCATCGCTGCCTAATTGGATCGTTCCCTTTCGTGGGAAGAGGCCGAAGAGTTTGGCGGTGTTGGTGCTGGCGGTGGCAACGAACTGGTGGAGATCGATCCGGCCGCCTTTCACGCCGTGGGTGAAGTAGAGATTCACCCGGTCCTCGAGCGACGGAATCCCGTTCGGAATCTTGGTGAAATCGTCGCGGCCCATGATTTTCTTGGTCGCGAAA
>JBKJNW010000125.1:0-4826 GCA_046593335.1 Chthoniobacterales bacterium
CGATTCATTCGGCTAACTCCAGTGCGCAAGGTTCGCAGCCGGTTTTCCTGCCCGACGGACGGCTCGCGATCGTCTATTGGAATTTCCAAGGCCCTAACGGCGGCGAAGAAATCGATATGGTTCTCTCGAACGACGGCGGGGTCACCTTCGGCCTGCCGACCCTGGTCACGCCGACGGTGCGTTATACGCCGCCGAGCATCCGGAGCGGCACCTTCCTGCCTTCGGCCGCGACCGATCGCACCGCTGGGAACCTGTATGTCGTTTACCAGGGATTTGATGGGGGTTCCACCCCACGGGTTCTGTTCACCAAATCGACCAATGCCGGCGCGACCTGGTCGGCGCCGATCGCGGTCACGGACAATCCCAACACCGGCGTTTTCAATCCCGCCATTTCCGCTTCGCCCGACGGGCAGACCCTGACCGTTTCCTTTTACGATCAGCGCGACAGCGCCGGGAGCACCGTCCTTTGCAACCTCTACCTCGCCCAATCCTTCGACGGCGGCGCCACCTGGCAGCCGAATATCCGCCTAACGAGCGAAACCACTGACGCCAGCCTCGCGCCCCTGACCAGCTCCGGTTACATGCTGGGCGATTACCTCGGGATCGCGCCCACCACCGGGCCCAACGTTCCGGCCGTCCCGGTCTGGGTCGATACCCGCACCGGTAATCCGGATCCTTTCATCACCAGGGTCGGGATTGCGCCGGTGGTCGATTTCACCGCCTTCCAGGCTTCCCGTTTATCGCTCGACCAGATCAACGACCCGCAACTGGGCGGCCCAGCCGGCGACGCCGATGGCGACGGGGAGAGCAATCTCTCCGAGTTCCTTTCCCAAACCGAGCCTAACGACGCCGCCTCGGTCCTCCTGACCGCGCGCCAGCTCAACATCTCGACCCGGGAAATGGTCGGGACGGGAGACAATGTCCTGATCGGCGGTTTTATCGTCAGCGGCTCGACCCCAAAGCAGGTCATCCTGCGGGCAATCGGTCCCTCGCTGGCGGACGTCGGGGTCAGTGGCGTGTTGCAGGATCCCACCCTCGAATTGCGCGACAGCACCGGGTCGCTGCTTTTCTCCGACGACAACTGGCGCGACACCCAGGAAAGCGCGATCGCCGCGACCGGTCTCCAGCCTAACGACAACCTCGAATCGGCCATCCTCGCGACGCTCGACCCGGGCAGCTACACCGCGATTCTGCAGGGAAGCGGCGGCAGCACCGGCAATGCGCTCGTCGAAGCCTACGACCTGGATGCAAGCGCGGCCGCGCAATTCGCCAACATCAGCACCCGCGGCGAGGTCGGGCCCGGCGAAGCGGCTCTGATCGGCGGTCTCATTGTTTCGAGCGAGGCTTCCGGCCAGGCCAACATCGTCCTGCGCGCGCTCGGGCCGTCGTTAGGCGCGAGCGGTGTCAGCGGGGCGCTGCAGGATCCAACGCTGGAGTTGCATGACAGCAACGGCACCCTCCTCGCTTTCGATGACAATTGGCGCGACGCGCAGGAGGGAATCATCAGCTCGACTGGCCTTGCCCCGAGCGACGACCGCGAGGCGGCGATCTTCGCCCATCTCGCGGCTGGCGCCTACACCGCCGTCGTCTACGGGAAGGACAATTCCTCCGGGGTCGGCCTGGTCGAAGCCTACAACATCCCCTAGCGCAGCGGCCTGTGCTCCCCGGAACGGAAACGCCGCGGCCCCTGCATTTGACATCCGCACTTGTCCATCCGATGCAGCGCGGTGCAGGGCAAAGCAACTCCACTGTCGTTAGGCAAATGATCCGCCAGGCCTTTGTCCTCGGCGCCGGGCTCGGCCTGCGGCTTCGTCCGCTCACGGAAGATCTGCCCAAGCCGCTCGTGCCGATTTTTCAAAAACCGCTCATCACTTTCGCCCTCGATCACCTGATCGCGGCGGGGGTGAAGTCGTTTGTCATTAACACCCATCACGCACCGGAGCATT
Source organism: Chthoniobacterales bacterium (assembly GCA_046593335.1). Taxonomy (GTDB): domain Bacteria; phylum Verrucomicrobiota; class Verrucomicrobiia; order Chthoniobacterales; family UBA10450; genus Palsa-1392. The sequence continues at coordinate 1,947 of JBKJNW010000125.1, forward strand.
TCGGACGTTTTTTTACCGAGGATCACTACCGCCAGCTTCCCGTTAGGCTGGTGCATGAGCCGGTCCTGCTCGAAACCGGCGGCGGGATCAAAAATGCGCAGCCGCATCTCGGATCCGAGCCCTTTATCGCCTACAGCGGCGATGTTCTGACCGATCTCCCGCTCGAGCCGCTGATCGAGGAACATGTCCGGAGCGGCAACGACGTCACGCTCGCGCTGCGCGACACGGGGTTGGCCGCAAACGTCGCTTTCCGCGACGGCCGCATCGTCGATATCGGGAACCGCTACGGCTACAAAGGCAATTTCGATTACGCCAACGTCTCGGTTTGGAACGCGAATATCTTCGAGCGTATTCCGCCCGGACAAAAAATCTCGTTCATTCCCATCGTCGGCGAATGGATCGGCCAAGGCGGGAAAATCGGCGGCGTAGTTTTGAATCAAGGCCACTGGTTCAATCTCGGCTCGCGCGCGGAATATCTCGCGGTCCATCGGACGATCGCCGAGGGCTGGCGACCGTCTTATGTTTGCGATCCGGATTGGCCGCAACGCGTCGCTCCCGACGCCACGATCGACCCGAGCGCGAAAGTGCGCGGCGCATCCTGCATCGGCGCCGGTTGCCGGGTCGGCGCGGGTGCGCTGATCGACGATTCGATCCTCTGGTCCGGTGCACAAATTGCTTCCCACTCCGCGCTGAAAAACTGTATTGTCCGCACCGCTCGCAGCGCGGAGGGCGCGCTGAGCGACGCCGTTATTTAAAATCGCCCCGATGATTCTTTCCGAGACGCTTCTGCAACAAACCCGCATCCGGTTTCCTCGCTTCGAGGAAGCGCAGGTCCGGATTTCGCCGATCGAAAAGGGCGGCTCGGACCGAAAGTTCTACCGGATCAAAGTCACGAAGGAGCAGAGTATCGTGCTCGTGAAATACTCCTGCGAGCAGGCGGAGAATCGGCGTTACGTCGAGGTTGCGCAGTTCCTGGCCGAGCACGGAGTGCGCGCGCCGAAGATTTACTTCCACGATTCGGAGGAAGGTTTGATCTGGATCGAGGACCTGGGCGAGCGCGACCTCTGGAGTTATCGCGAGGAGAGCTGGCCGGTGCGCCGCGCCTTTTACGAATCCGCCCTGACAGAAGTGGCCAAATTGCACCGCATCTCCGCGACCGACTCGGAGGAGATCCGGCGAGATTTGCCGGCGCAATTCGACGCCGCGCTTTATCGCTGGGAGCAGAGTTACTTCTTCGAGAATTGTCTCGGCCGGCATTTCGGTTTTGAGCAGGAAAAGCTGGAGGAGCTAGCCGGTCTCCCAATGCTGTCGGAAATCGCGGAGCGGCTGGCGAGTTTCCCGCGCGTTTTGATCCATCGCGATTTCCAGTCGCAAAACATCATCATGCGTAACGGCCAGGCGCACTTGATCGACTTCCAGGGGATGCGCCCCGCTCTGGCGGAATACGATCTGGCCTCGCTCCTCTATGATCCCTACGTCACCCTGGCAGAATCGGAGCGAGACGAGCTGCTAGAGTTTTACCGCACGACGGCGGAGGTGAGCGAGCCGGCGTTCGCCGCAAACTTCCAGCTCTGTGCCATGCAACGGTTGATGCAGGCGCTCGGCGCCTACGGCTACCTCGGGCTGGTGAAGAAAAATCCCGCCTTCCTCGGCCACATCCCCGCTGCGCTCCATTCGTTAGGCGAAGTCCTGCAAAACATTCCCGGGCTCGAACCGCTGCGGGAATCGCTCGCTCAGATTCCTTAACCCGCTCGGCTATTCGCGCACGAAAGGGTTCTCCTTCCGCTCCGCCCCAATCGTGGTTGCGGGTCCGTGACCGGGCAGCACCGTGATCTCGTCGCCTAACGAATAGAGTTTTTCGCGGATCCCGGCGAAGAGGAGCTCGCCATCGCCTCCCGGCAAGTCCCAGCGCCCGACCCCTCCGGCAAAGAGGACATCGCCTCCGATGAGCAGGTCGTTCTCGCGCGAGAGAAAGCAGAGGCTCCCCGGACAGTGCCCCGGCACTTCCAGGATCTCGAAGTTCATCCCAAGAAAGTCGCGCGAAGGCGTCGCCTCGATCAGAAGGTCGGGTTGCACCGGCTCGATCTCGAACTGGAAGCCGAAATCGCGAAAGAAGTTCGCGTCGGAAAGCATCGGCGCGCTCTCGGGGTGAACGCCGACTGGGCAACCGAAACGGCGTTTAATTTTGGATACGTCCTGGATGTGATCGATGTGCCCGTGGGTCAGGAGCAGAAGCCTGGGCTCGATCCCCTGCGCCACCAGCCAGTCGCAGGTGCCGTCCGGCGCGTCGAATAGGATCCAGCCTTCCGGCGCCTCGAGCGCATAGCAGTTGGTCTCGAAAATTCCCCCGGTAAACGTCTTGTATTCGATCATCGTCTTCCTACTCCTGCTCCTAATCCCACTCCCAAGCTGATCCTCACCGGGAGCAGGAGCAAGAGCAGGAAGAAAGAACCGCAGGCGGGGGAACGGAAATTGCACCCGCTACGGCCCGGCAGCCGAATTTATATTTGAATCTTCGTCGCGGAGCGTTGTCTCACTCATCAACTTTGGGTTCTACGGCCGCTCGCACACCTTGCTTTCAAATCGTTTTCTGCGAGCTTTTTTTTCCGAAAATATGAAAAATTTCCTTCGTCGGTCTGTCGCGATCCTGCCGGGATTGCTCGTCGTCGCGCTGGCCGCGCAACCCGCTCGCGCCAAGTCGGATTCCGAGCAGATCGGCCTCTCGGTCGGGCGTCTGCTCGAGGAAGGCCATTACACCCATCACCCCCTGAACGACGAAGTTTCGAGGAAACTGCTTACCGGCTACCTCGAAATCCTCGATTTCAGTCACCTTTTTTTCACCCAGAAAGATATCGACGCGTTTACGGCCAAGTATTCCAC
>JBKJNW010000039.1:0-5551 GCA_046593335.1 Chthoniobacterales bacterium
GCAAAGCATGGCTCGAGTCACCCAAAACCAATGCGATCTAATCGCCACACACCTCAATAACCGACCTAGAAAAAGACATGGCTACAAAACACCCAATCAATGCTTCCTTAAGACCTAGCAAATGTTGCACTACAAAGTTGAGCTTAGAGGGTCGACGTCGCAGCCGCCGCGACAACGTCAGCAGCAGCCAGCCGAAAGACGGAAACACTGAAGCTTTTCGCCGCCACCTAACTCGCCGCTTTCGGAGCGCTCAGGCTTTTGCCGTAGAACCCGGAGCGATCGAAACAACATGCCCGTCGCTTCCCGGCCCCGAGCATCGAGCACGCAGTATCGACTCGGCGCGCACGTGTCTCCGGCTGCTTCGCGGAGGTGATCCAGTAAATCCAATCCCGGCGCGCGATAGGGGTGATGTCAGACCACACCGCCCGTGCCTTCGGGCTCGCCGCCGCCAGAGCTTTGCGCAGGGCAGCTGGTACCTTCGGTTCTGGTTCCTCTGCCACCGGCGCGATCTCCAAGGTGACCACCTCGCCCGGCTCAGCGCCCGCCGCTTCGCGCAACTTCCGGTCCACTTTGAGCCAGTGACCTTTTTGGCCGTCCGGCTCGAGCGTGGCCGTGAAAGGGGCGCCATTGATCGTACCCTCAACCGTCGTCATACTCCGCGAAGGTACCTTCGCACTGGCGGTCTTGCGCAGGGTTAAGAAAAGTCCAGGAGTCGCCCTTCTTGGCCTCCGCCGGCCGGAAGAGCTTCGCGCGGAAACGGATCATGGAGGAAGTGGTCTTGGTCACAGCTTGGCTGCGTGTTGATGAGTTGTATTGATGGGAAACGTGGTCATCCGCGACATCGCAGGCAGCTGCATCGCATGACTAGATTTTGTGACGACGCCATCGTGCTGCGGCAAAGTAGCCGAGTCCGCAAAGAATGGCTGCAAATGCGAAGTTCACGGCGAAGATCGGAACCACATTGCCATAAATGCCGGGGATGCCCGCGGCATAACAAAGCCCATCGACGATAGCGACTGGCGCGAGCAACAGAGCGCTGGGAGCGCGTGCAAAACGTGGCAGCTGCTCATGCCCAAAGAAAAATAGGGTGAGGCAAGTCGCAAGTCCCAACGTGACTGACACGAAGGCCAAAAGAAAACGCGTTCGCTGATGCCGGCTCATGGTGCGGTAATGGGTTACTCTGATTGTAGCTGGCCGGCGAGCGCCTGGTCGCGGTAATAGATGAAGCGCTCAGGCCTCCACCAAACCATCGCGAGGTAGCTGTCGCCGATGCGATCATAACTCTCTTTCGCTAGTGGCCAATCCTCGGCCAGGGTCGCTAGTTGCGCAGTTTCATTCAGGATCATGATGGAGTCGGGATACTTCTGGTGCATCTGGAGTAAGCCTTCGCGCGTCTTCGGCCAGGAGGCTTTGGTTTCGCGGAAGACGTTCTTATAATAACCCGACTGGCTGGCTACGATCCTCGCGTATAGCTCTGGTCCGAGTCCATCGGGACGAGCGGCGGTTTCTTCGGCGTAGACTTCCCATTCCCCGGGCTGACCATACCAGCGCGGAAGGAGCGAGATCGCCCGGGTGGTGTCATAAGCCCAGTAGCGCGGAGCGAAGGTGTGCGCTTCGCCGAGGAGTGCGTTGTAGCCCGATTCGGGCCAATCTTGGCCGAGAGCGATTTTTAACCCGATGACCCAGAGATAGGGATCCTTTTTTGGCGACGACTGTCCCTGCTCAAAGATCTGGCGCGCTTCTGTCAGCCGGTCCTGGAAAAGTTGCCTGGCATTCTTTGTCACTTTGTCGGCATATTCGTTGCCGCGCGCGTGCCAGGCATAAGAGACCAGGAAATCAGCATAAGCCAGGCGGGCCGTGAGTGACTCGGGTTTGGCGGCGGTCCAGTCGCGATGAATCTGCTCGTGTAAGTGCCACATGTCTTCCGGCTCCTCGGGGCGGCATTCCAATGACTGGTAGAACTGGGAAATCTTCCAGGACCCATCTCGGAAGAGGGCCTGAGAGGCGCGGAGCGGAGCGGCGATTGTTTCCAGCTCATCGCACCGCCGGTTGTTATAAGCCTGGCGGGTAGCGATACGGAACTGGTAGATCTCTTCCTCGATCGGGTCGCGCACTTCAGTGAGCTTCGACGCCCTTGCCTGCTCGTCCGCGGTGTAACTTTTGTCGGCTTGTTGTTCGTTAGTCTTGCTTGGCGGTTTATGGCAGCCGGAGAGACAGGCCAGGCAGAGGAGTAAGGCGGTGAGGAATCGAAGGGGGTGAGTGGTCATCGGCCGATTCATCTTGGGCGGCGATCGAAATGTCAATCGCGGCATCTGTAGGGCAAGCGCCCCGCTTGCCGCAGGGTTGCGGGGAGGCAGGCGGAGCGCCCGCCCTACAATTGGCTTCGCCCGTGCACGAAGAAAACGGCTGGCGGCTGACCTGGAAGGCGCCGACCGCCTTCTGCCACTGGCGCAGATAGGGTGGGATGAGCTGCCAGCCGTCGAAAAAGTAAATGGAGGAGGTGCGAAAGAAAAAGCGGAACCCATCGGAATTGCCGTTTGCGGCGATGACGCCGAAAAATGAAAAACGCCGCCAGCGACGAGCGCGGGCGGCGTTGATCAAAGGAGTTGGTGATCGCGTCTAAACGGAGTCGCGGTTCATCCCGATGAAGCCTTCGCGCTCCAGATGCAGGATGATTTCCTGGGCCGCTTCTTCCGGCGTGAGCTCGGCGGTGTTGATCCGCACTTCCGGTTTCACCGGATCTTCGTAGGGATCGCTGATGCCGGTGAATTCTTTCAAGATGCCGGCCCGCGCCTTAGCGTAGAGCCCCTTGCGGTCGCGCTGTTCGCACACGTCCACGGAAGTGGAGAGGTGAACGAGGATGAAACCGCCGAGAGGTTCGATGAGAGAGCGGACGTCTTTGCGGGTGGCTTCGTAAGGCGCGATCGGGGCGCAGATGGCGATGCCGCCGTTCTTCGTGATCTCGCTGGCGACATATCCGATGCGCCGGATGTTGATGTCGCGATGCTCCTTGGAGAAGCCGAGCTCGCTGGAGAGGTGCTTCCGGACGAGGTCGCCATCGAGCATGGTGACGGGACGGCCACCGACTTCGAGGAACTTTGTCATGAGCACGTTGGCGATGGTGGATTTGCCACTGCCGGAAAGGCCGCTGAAGAAGACGGTGAAGCCTTGCTTGGCGCGAGGCGGGAAGCTTTTGCGCAGCTCGACCGCGACTTCGGGGTAGGTAAACCAAGTCGGCAGGTCGCGCCCTTCGTTGAGGCGGGTGCGTAGCTCGGTGCCCGAGATGTTGAGGACGCGGGCGCCTTCCGGCACTTCGTTATCGGGGATGTACTTATCCTTGTCCTCGAGGTAAACCATCATCTGGAACGGGACCATCTCGACGCCGATGGCGTCCTGGTGTTTTTTGAAGAGGTCCTGTGCGTCGTAGGGGCCGTAGAATGGTTTGCCGTCAGTGTCGTTACCGGGACCGGCGTGGTCGCGGCCGACGATGAAATGGGAGCAGCCGTAGTTCTTGCGAATGAGGGCGTGCCAAATGGCTTCGCGCGGACCACCCATGCGCATGGCGAGGGGCAGGAGCGAGAGCTTGGCGGTGCCGGCAGGGTATTTGCCGACGAGAAGCTGGTAGCAGCGGACACGGGTGAAATAGTCGACGTCGCCGGGCTTGGTGAGGCCGACGGAGGGATGGATGAGGAGGCTGGCTTCGACCTGCTTGGCGGCGCGGAAGGTTAGTTCGACGTGGGCGCGGTGCATCGGGTTGCGGGTCTGGAAGGCGACGATGCGGCGCCAGCCTTGCTTGGCGAACTCTGAGCGAAGCTCGGCGGGAGAGAGGCGGAGGCTTTTGAAATCGTATTGGCTCGGGAGTTGGAGGCCTTCGAGACGGCCGCCGACGTACCACGGGTTGCCTTTGTTCATCAAATAAGCGACGCCGGGGTGGGCAGTACTGGTGGTGCCGAAAACGGCCTTGGCTTCAGCTGCGCGATCGGGTTGCCAGATGTCTTCGACATGGAGGATGGCGATGATGACGCCTTCGGCATCGCGCAGGGCGACTTTGCTGCTGCCCGACTTGAGGGTTTTGGCGAAAGCCTCGGTGACGTCGAGGGTGATCGGCATCGGCCAGAGGACGCCGCTGGCGAGTTTCATGTCGCCGCAAACGCCCTCGTAGTCGGCTTTGTTCATGAAACCGGCGAGGGGCGAGAAGCCGCCGTTGAGGAGCAGCTCGGCGTCGCAGATCTGTCGGGCAGTCAAGTCCCAGGATGGGAAGTCACGCGATTCAGCTTTGGCGTCAGCGGCTTGTTCGCGACCGAGGATGAGGTTGATGAGTTCTCCGCCGTGCGGCGCGATGAGGTGGCTGGTATTAGGCGATGTATTCAAAATAGATAACACTGATTAATTGGTTGCTGACTGTGGTGAATGCCGCGGACGCAGCTGCGTCTCTTGCCGGTCCCAGTCGGAAGCGCGGAGCGAGCATTGTAAGTGGGAATCCCCTCCTGTCCAATGGCAGCTTGGGCCGAACGCCGCTCGGGTCATGCCGATGGGCGCTCTGACGACCCGGACGATCTGGTGAAGGGCGAACTTATTCCTTAATTTGCTGGACAAAGGAGCCGTAAAACGTTCTTCTTTTACTTTCTCCCAACCAAGGTTCGCTCATGGATAAACCCGGTTTTTTTGTCACTCTTGCTGCTGCCTGCCTTCTTCAAATCGCGTCGACGCAGGCGCAAACGATCCCGCTCCTGCCCGAGCGGACAAGTCATGGCGCGACACTGCTGAATTCCGGCAAGGTGCTGATTAGCGGAGGCGTGAACGAGACGACGACGCTGGCTTCTTCGTTGCTCTACGATCCGGTGATGGGCCAGCTAACGCCCACGGGCTCGCTCGTGGAAGCGCGCTCTAATCACACTTCCACATTGCTCCCGGATGGGCAGGTGCTCATTACCGGCGGGGGCGGAGGTGGTTTGCCTTTGGCGAGCGCGGAGCTTTACAACCCGACGACTGGGGTTTTCACAACCGCAACCCACTCCATGTCGATCGGGCAGGTCAATCACACCGCGACTCTCCTGCAGGATGGGACTGTGCTTGTAGTGGGATCGGGCAAGGCCGATATTTTTGATCCCTCTACCCAGACATTCACTCCCACTGTCACTAATCCGGCCAGCCGCAAGAGCCACGAAGCGGTCCTTCTCTCGGATGGAACAGTGCTCATTGCCGGCGGCTACGTGGACACGATCTCGAGCAGGTCGGCTGAGATTTACCACCCCGACAGCAAGACCTTCACCCCGACGGCGCACATGATGGTGATCGCTCGAGCCAATTTCACCGGCACGCTCCTGCCGAATGGGCTGCTCCTGATAGCAGGCGGATTCTCCGGCACGAGCCCGCACAATGAGACGGAGATCTATGACCCTGCGACGCAGACCTTCACGATCGACACCTCGATGTATTATCACCGCTCCAATCATCATGCGATCCTGCAGGGCGACGGCAGGGTTGTTGTTATCGGCGGCGTCACCCTCGAGAGCGGATTTCTGGCGGCGGATGAAGTTTACGATCCGGC
>JBKJNW010000098.1:0-5022 GCA_046593335.1 Chthoniobacterales bacterium
CGCCCGTGAAGATTCGAACTTCAAACCTTCTGATCCGTAGTCAGATGCTCTATCCAGTTGAGCTACGGGCGCGAGGACGGGTAATTAAGAGAGACTGCGTGCAGCGTCAAATCGTACCGCACTCCGCCACGCTTTCTCCAATTCGTCCTCCTGCTCGCGTAATCGTCGTTGCCCTGGGGTATCGAACATGAGCATGAACACGGGGATTGTCCGATTCTCTCTCGCACTCGGGTGAACTTTCGTGCAAAACGTTCAGCGCGAACTTCGCGATGGAAACCCCGCTCACACCAATGGATTTCGTACGGCGCGCGCGGAAGCTTTACGGCGACCGCGAAGCGGTGGTGGATGGCTCACTGCGCCTGACGTATCAGGAATTCGTCGACCGCTGCGATCGCTGGTCGGCCGTATTGCAACGACTTGGCGTGGGCCCCGGGGATCGCGTGGCCTGCATCGCGCCGAACTCGCATGCGCAGCTCGAATTCTTCTATGCCGTGCCGCAGATTGGCGCGGTCACGGTGCCGATCAACTACCGTCTTACCTCGGAGGACTTCGCCTATATCATCAGCCACAGCGGCGCACGGGTGGTCTGCGCGCACCCGGACTATTTGGACGCAATTGATCGCATCCGGAAGGAAGTGCCTAAGGTCGAGCATTTCATCGCACTGAACGGTGCCCAGACGGGATGGACGGACTACGAAGCGACCCTCGCCAGCGCATCGCCGGACTTTGTGCGACCGGCAATTCAAGAGAACCATCTGCTTTCGCTCAACTACACCAGCGGCACTACGGCCCGACCGAAGGGCGTCATGATCACCCATCGCAACGTTTGGCTCAATACCGTCGGCACGCTCGTGCACCTGCACATGACCTGCGGCGATCGTTATCTCTGGACGTTGCCGATGTTCCACGCCAACGGTTGGACCTTCGTCTGGACCGTCACCGCTGTGGGCGCCACGCACATTTGCCTGCCAAAACCCGAGCCGCGTGCCGTTTTCGAGAGTATCGCGCGGGAATCAGTGACGATGCTGTGCGCGGCGCCGACCGTTCTCATCAGTATCGCGAATGCGCCCGAAGAATTGCGCCGCCTGGCTCCGCGCGGTGTAAGGGTTTTGACCGCGGGCGCGCCACCGGCCGCCGCCACCATCGAGTGCATCGAGGACGAACTCGGCTGGGAAATCACTCAGGCCTACGGGTTGACCGAAGTGTCGCCGTTCATCTCCATCTGCGAGCCGCGACCGGAACACGCGCTGCTCGGCGCGCAAGCGCGGGCCGAAATCAAGGCGCGCCAGGGCGTCGAACTGATCACCTCCGGAGACCTACGAGTGGTGGATGAAGAAGGCCGCGAAGTTCCGCGCGACGGCCAGACGGTGGGCGAAATCGTCGTGCGCGGCAACGTGGTGATGGCCGGCTATTATCGCGACGCCGAGGCCACGGCCGAGGCGATGCGCGGCGGCTGGTTCCACAGCGGGGACGCGGCGGTCGTGCATCCCGATGGATATCTGGAAATCCGCGATCGACTTAAGGATGTCATCATCAGCGGCGGCGAAAATATTTCATCAGTCGAAGTAGAAGGAGTGCTGCTGCGACATCCCGCCGTGCAGGAAGCGGCGGTGGTGGGCCTGCCGCACGAAAAATGGGGGGAGGCGCCACAGGCCTTTGTGGTTCTGAAGGCGGGTGCGGTTGCGACCGAAGAGGAGTTGCGACAGTTCGCGCGCGAGCACCTCGCGCATTTCAAAGTCCCCCAGGGCTTCACCTTCATTGCCGAATTGCCAAAGACCGCCACCGGCAAGATTCAGAAATACGTCCTGCGCGGCGGTCGTGCGAATCTTTCGCGGCAATGACCGATGCTCAACGACCAACCGGGCTTGACATTGTGTCGCAGCAGAGTGCTTAATCGCAAACCACCACAGCTTCGCTAGATATTTCCGACCCGCGTCAGAAGTAGATCGAGCCGGTCCTGTCGAAAGTGGCTCCAGTGTATCGGAGGTCTCCCATGAATGGATTAGCGGTTGTTCTGCCGGTTCTTGTTCTGTTCTTCAGCATTGCAACGAGTCTAGGGAGTGTCCCCTGGCATTCTCGCGCGGTTGTACCGGCAACGCTGGAAGTGACTAATGGCAACGATGACGGCCCCGGATCGCTTCGCCAGGCAATCCGTGACGCAACGCCGGATTCAACCATTGAGTTCACCTTTACCGGAACCATCTCGCTCACGAGCGATGAACTGCTCATCGATAAGAATCTGACCATTACGGGCCCTGGTTCGTCCCTGCTGACCGTCAGTCGAGATGTCAATGCTGCGCAAGCGTTCCGCCTGCTGGAGGTTAGTTCAGGTGTGACCGTTAGCGTATCAGGAGTGACGTTATCTGATGGAGTCGGTGGGGTTCTCAATGGCGGTGTGCTGAGCTTGAGCGACGTCCAGGTCATCAACGACGGCCTTGGTTGCCTGAACTCCGTGGGCGCGCAGATGACGCTCACAAACTGTTCCGTGACCGGAAACGAAATGAAATGCGGCAGCTTCCCTATCTACAACGAATGTGGAGGCGGCATTATTAACGATGGCGACCTGACCGTGCAAAGCAGCACCATTTCTGGCAACACAACGGGCTATGGTGGGGGGATTTTCTCGGACGGAACCGCTACGATAACGAACTGCACGATCTCTGGAAATGCCGCTGTCTCGACTGGCGCTCATGGCCTCCAAGGAGGCTACGGAGGCGGTTTAGAGTTATCCGGTTCGGCTGTGTTGGTCTCCGATACGATATCTGGCAATCAATGCGTCTGGCAGGGGGGTGGCATCCTTGCATCGGACACCATCACCATTACCAACTGCATTCTGGCGGGTAATAGTGCGTCGGCCCATCCTGAAAATGCGGATTTCTCGGGCACAGTGCAGTCTGAAGGTTACAATCTCGTCGGAGTTTCGATCGATGGCGACGGCTTTGGAGCGAACGATTTGACCGGTACTGTCGATGCACCACTCGACGCGCGACTAGGCCCGCTCCAGGACAATGGCGGCCTGACATTCACGATGGCATTGCTGCCCGGCAGTCCCGCCATTGACCAGGGAGTCAGCCAGGGCTTGTCCACCGACCAAAGGGGAATGCCGCGGACGGCCGACCAGCCCAACATACCCAACGCCAGTGGCGGTGATGGCACGGACATTGGAGCCTTTGAGCTTCCGGTCATCGCTCCGACCCTGGGAAATATCTCGACGCGCCTGTTCGTCGGAACCGGCGACAATGTTTTGATCGGAGGGTTCATGGTCACGGGAACCCGATCCAAGAAGCTGATCTTGCGGGCGATCGGCCCATCATTGCCAGTGCCCGCTGCCATGGCTGACCCCACTCTGGAGCTACATGATTCGACCCAGGCAGTTATTGCGACGAATGACAACTGGCAGGATAGCCCCGACAAGCAGGCCATCATCGACAGCACACTTGCGCCGACGGACGACAACGAATCGGCGATTGTCATGACGCTCGACCCGGGGTCTTACACGGCGATTCTGCAGGGAGCGAATGGCGGGAGCGGTGTCGCGCTGGTCGAGGTCTACGACCTGGACCAAATAGCGGACTCGAAGCTCGGCAACCTTTCCACGCGCGGCCTCGTGCAAACAGATGACGACGTCATGATCGGTGGCGTAATCGTTCTCGGAACCGAACCGACCAACTCGATTATTCGCGCCATCGGTCCCTCCCTTAAAGTCGCGGGCAGTCTGGCCGATCCGACGCTGGAGTTGCACGACAGCGACGGCGTTATCATCGCCTCCAACGACAACTGGAAGGACACGCAAGAGGCAGAGATAGAAGCCGCTGGGCTCGCGCCGACGAATGATCTTGAATCTGCGATCGCCACGACGTTAACGCCGGGGGCATATACCGCGATCGTGCGAGGGAGCGACAACACCACCGGCATTGCCTTGGTTGAAGCTTACCAACTGGAGTAATCGGGTCGACGGACCTTATCGCGCTCGGCGTGCGATAGTGGGGAGTGACGGTTTTTCTCGGTTGCGGGTTTGCGGCGAAATATCGTGAAGGCGGTGGAAATTTTTCTGTGCCGTTGCAGTGGATGCTGGGCTTGCGCCGGTTAGGCCAGGACGCGATCTGGCTCGAGCTGCTGCCCGCCACGAACGATCGCGCGGCCGACGCCGGGGCGATCGCCAATTTCCAGCGGCAACTCCGCGCGCACGGTTTGGCGGGCCGATATTGTCTTCTCTACCAGGAGGCCGCGAGCGCGGAACACGATCTCGATGCGTTGCGCTGCATAGGCCTAACGAAACGGGAACTGCGCGCGCGCCTGGCCGGCCCTAACGTTCTCCTCAATCTTGCTTACTCCCTGCATCCGCCCTTCCTGCTCGATTTCGAGCGCCGCATTTTCTGCGATCTCGACCCGAGCGAAATCTTTTATTGGATGACCAAACTCGATCTCGGCCAGAAGACGCACCATGAGTTTTGGACGATCGGGCTGAACGCGCACGCGAGGGATTGCCTCCTGCCTGACACTTCGCTGCATTGGCGCACGTTTTATCCGCTGGCCGATGCCAAATTATTCCGCGCTCAACCGCGGCCGCGCCAGTCGAAGTTTACCACCATCGGGCAATGGTATTGGAGTGGCAGCTTGGAGGTGAATGGTGAGTTCCCAGATCTCTCGAAAAAAAATGCCTTCACGCCTTATCTCGACCTTCCGGCCCGCGTGCCCGAGGCGCACTGGGAGCTGGCGATGAACATTAACGCCGACGACCCGGAGACGGACCGCCTCGCAAAATGCGGATGGAAGTTGGCCGATCCGCACCGGGTCGCGCGGACACCGCCGAAATATCGCCGTTATCTCGCTTCCGCCACGGCGGAATTTACCGCGATCAAGGGGGTCGACGTGGGCTGGCGGACGGGCTGGGTGAGCGATCGCGCGGCCGCCTTTCTCGCGCTGGGCCGGCCGGTCATTACTGAGGACACGGGAGCGGCTGCCTACCTGCCGGCGGAAAGCGGTTTTTGTTTCGTGCGCAACCCCGGGGAGGCGGCGGAG
>JBKJNW010000038.1:0-19864 GCA_046593335.1 Chthoniobacterales bacterium
CGGTCTTGAGCCCGGCTTTGCGCAGGCCCTCGATTTCGCCCACCAGCGCGACTGGGTGGATCACGACGCCGTTGCCGATGACGCACATTTTCCCGGGCCGGAGAATGCCGGAGGGAATGAGATGCAGGACGTATTTGTTGCCGCCCTGGATGACGGTGTGCCCGGCGTTATTTCCGCCCTGGCTGCGGACGACGATGTCGGCGTTGCCGGTCAGGACATCGATGATCTTGCCCTTGCCTTCATCGCCCCATTGCGCGCCGATTAGGATCGTATTTGCCATCGGGTTTTGCGGGTGTGGAAGAAGTCGCCGCAACGCTTCACCGGAAGTCCGCGGCCACCGCGCCCGAAGATAGGATGGCGACCCGGGGGCGCAAGCTGGTTTTCTTGCGCCAACGGACAAGACCACGCCAAGGCCGGGCGACGATCTTCGGGAAACAGCAGCGGTTCGTTTCGTTAGGCGCGCTGTGGGGCGGGTCGACCGCGGGGGCGACACGGCGCGCCGTTTGATTTGTGCGTTGGGGCGGGGAGTGCGGCCGGCTCGGCCGCCACTACATCAGGCGGGCTTGACCTGGATGACCGGCAGCGGAAAGCGCAGCCGTAGCTGATCGCCGAGATAAATCTCGACGTGATGCAGCCCATATTGCTGGAACTGCACTCCGCCAAAGTAGTGGACATTGGTGGCGTGGCCTTCCATTTCCTTGAGATCGAAATCGACTTCGGCCTGCGCGATCGTCTGGTTGTCATCCGGGCCGACGATTTTTGAGCGCTGATGGAACCGGCCCGCGCCGCTGCACCAGCGGGTCCAGATGCAGAGCCGCATGTAGTTCACCGGCAGTTTCGGGGTCGGCACGATGTTGAGGACGCCGACCAAGGTCTGCATGCCGTTGAATTCACAGCGCACGTCCTCGCAGAGCACGCAGCTCTGCAGGTCGGGTAACATGGTCTGAGTCTGCACGGTTGTAATTTACCCAGTTTCGAGTCAGCGGCCAAGCAAACCGCGCCAGAGTGCGAAGAGGAGGACGAGGCCGAGGACGATTCGATAAACCGCGAAGGGCACAAAGCCATGCCGCCGCACCCAATGCAGGAACCAGGCGACGACCGCGAAGGCGACGATGAAGGCGCTCACGAAACCGAGCGCGAGCACAACCCAGAGATGCGGCGTCATGGTGAGGGGCGCGATCGCCCCGGTCGCGGCGTGCAGCTTGAGCGTCTTGAGCAAATCGTAGCCGGTGGCGGCGAACATCGTCGGGATAGAAAGAAAAAAGGAAAACTCGAGGGCCGCCTCGCGCGACATGCCCGCGGTTTGCCCGGCCGCGATGGTGCACATCGAGCGCGAAGTGCCGGGGAAAACGGCCGAGAGCACCTGCACGGCGCCGATCCAGATCGCGGTCGGGAGACTGGTTTCTTCCATCCGCTGGATGCGCGGCCTAACGAAAATTGAGTCGACTACCCACATCACGATGCCGCCGATAAGAAGGGCCCACGCCATGACATGGAGGTTCTCAAGATTCTTCCCGATCAGCTTGCTCAGGAGAAAGGCCGGGATCGCTGTGACCAGAAAGGCGATCGCGATCAGGCTGAGGGGATGAGTGAAAATGTTCCGGTCGCCACGCTCGCCGCGCGGAAAGGTGCGGATAAATTTCAGAATCCGGCGCCAGAAAAACGCGGTCAGGGCGAGGATGGCGCCGAGTTGGATGACGACGCTGTACATTTTCCAAAAGCCGTCTTTCAGATCGATCTGGAGGAGCGCTTCCGCAATCCGGAGATGCGCGGTCGAGCTTACGGGCAGGAACTCGGTCAGGCCTTCAATCGCACCGAGCAAAAGGGAGAGGAGGTAATCGTTCATACAGCCTGAGAATCGGAAGTGGTCCAGTTCCTAGACCGCGTCGGCGTCGCGTTCGTCGGTCCGGATGCGAATCGCCTGTTCGACCGGGCTGACGAAGACTTTGCCGTCGCCGATCTTTCCCGTCCGGGCCGCCCGGGAGATGACTTCGACCGCGCGTTGCGCCGTTTCATCCGTCAGGACGATTTCGAATTTCACCTTGGGCAGGAAATCGACCGTATACTCGCTTCCGCGATAAATTTCGGTGTGCCCTTTTTGGCGTCCGAAACCCTTCACCTCGCTCACGGTCATGCCTTCCACCCCGATCTCGGCCAGCGCGTCCTTCACCTCCTCCATCTTGAAGGGCTTCACGATCGCCTCGATTTTTTTCACGCGGTGATACTAGGACCGGCGAAATAAAGCGCAAGCCGCGCTCACTCGCTTCCGCCCGGGATGTCGGCGAGCTCCGCTTCGACCATTTCGCGGACCAGCGCAGCGAAGGCCGTTTGCGGTTTCCAGCCGAGGACGCGGCGGATTTTTTCGGGTGATCCGACCAGCTTCGAAGGCTCCGTCGGCCGCTCAAACGAAACGTCGTGCTTCACATATTTTTCCGGCGGGAGATTTACCACCGCGAAAGCCGCTTCGACGAAGTCCTGCACGGAATGCGTTTCTCCCGTGGCCACGACGTAATCGTCCGGCTCGGAATGCTGCAGGATGCGCCACATCGCCTCGACATAATCCTGCGCGTGGCCCCAATCGCGCCGCGCGGAAGTGTTGCCAAGGACCAACTCCTGCTCAAGACCGCGGCTGATCCGCGCCACCGCCCGCGCGATCTTGCGCGTGACGAAGTTTTCTCCGCGGCGCGGCGACTCGTGATTGTAAAGAATGCCGTTGCAGACAAAAAGCCCGTAGGCCTGCCGGTAAACGCGGGCGAGCTGCGTCGCGAAAGCCTTGGCGCAGCCGTAGGGACTGGCCGGGCGAAAAGGCGTCTCCTCGGTCTGCGGCGAATCGGCTGCGGCGCCGAAAATTTCCGAGCTCGAGGCGTGATAGAAACGCAGCGGTTGCGCCTGGTCGCGCGAAATCTCGAGCAGTCGCAGAGTGGCCATCGCGACCTCTTCCGAAGTTGACTCCGGGATCTCGAAGCTGAGCCCGACGTGGCTTTGGCCGGCGAGATGATAGACCTCGGCCGGCTGCACCTTGGCAAAGATGCGGCGCAGCGTCGTCCCGTCGGTCAGATCGCCGTAATGCAAAAAGAGCCGCTGGCCGTAGAGCGACTCATCGGCGCGCAGATGTTCGATCCGGGAGCGGAGCAGGTTGCTCGTCCGCCTAACGACACCATGGACTTCGTAGCCTTTGGCCAAAAGCAGCTCGCTCAGATAAGAACCGTCCTGTCCGGTGATGCCGGTGATAAGTGCACACTTCGCCGCGGCCATGGCGGATGAATGGACGAAGGGCGCCGCGCAGACAAGGGGAAACGTGCGGCGGGCGTGGCCGGCGCAAAACTCGACGTGGCCGCGCGCCGCGGCAGATTGTGCGTGCCGCCATGAATCGACAGTTCGTTCTCGCGCAGTTTGAGAGGCTCATTCCTCTCACAGCGCGCTGGGCGGAAGCGCTGGAAGCGCGCATCCTGCGCGAAGGCGTGCCTCTATCGCCTGAGGAAACGGAGGACGCCCGCGCGCTCGGCGTACGCCAGCCCGAACGCGTGCGGCTGCTCTGCCTCGCCCGGGTGCCGATGCGGGATGACGCGATTCTACGGGCCGCAGCCGCGGCGGTGGAATTTCTTACGCCCGCCACCCGCGGCCTCGCTCTGCGCTACGGAATTTTCCTGCGCGCGGATTGCTGGCGGGAGCGCGGCCTGATCGCGCACGAACTGGCCACACTGAGCAGTACGAACGATTGGGCGGGATCGAGCCGTTTCTGCGGCAATATCTGGGCGAGTGTCTCACCATCGGCTATCCCGCGGCGCCGATGGAGCAGGCCGCGATCGCGGCCGCCGGAGAGCTCGAGCGCAGCAGGCTCGCCTAACGAATAGGGCCTGCGCGATTGCGCTTTTGATTGCGGCGGGGGCCTGACTTGTTAGCATGCTCGAATCGTGCGTGTCTTCGTCCCCAAAGAAATCGAGAGCGGAGAGACTCGTGTGGCTCTCGTTCCCGAAGCGGTCAAAAGGCTGGTCGAGCTCGGGGTTGAAGTTTCAATCGAAGCGGGCCTGGGCGAATCGGTGTCCATCGCCGACCAGGCCTACCAGGAGGCAGGCGGGCAGATCAGCAGTGAGCGACAGAATGCGCTTGGCTCCGCCGATCTCGTCCTGCGCGTGCGCCAGCCGCCGGAAAACGAAGTCGGCAACCTGAAGCCCGGCTGTATCCACATCAGCCTGCTCGACGCCTTTAACGAACGCGAACTGGTACGGGCGCTGGCGGCGGCCGGCGTGACCGCGATCGCACTGGAGCTGCTGCCGCGGATCACGATCGCTCAGAAGATGGACGTGCTCAGCTCGCAGGCCAGCCTGGCTGGTTATGCGGCCGTAATCGCGGCCGCCGGTACGATCGATCGCATTTTCCCCATGATGATGACCCCGGCCGGAACGATTAAGCCGCTCCGGGTTTTTGTCATTGGTGTAGGCGTGGCCGGCCTGCAGGTGATCGCGACCGCGAAACGGCTCGGCGCCCGGGTCGAAGCCTTTGATACTCGTCCAGCGGTGGAGGAACAGGTTCATTCGTTAGGTGCGAAGTTCGTCAAGGTCGACCTCGGTGAAACCGGGCAGACGGCCCAGGGCTACGCGCGCGAACTCACGCCCGAACAGCTGGAAAAGCAGCGCGAAGTGATGGCCCAGCATTGCGCCAAAGCCGACATCGTGATCACGACGGCGCAGGTTTTCGGCCGAAAAGCGCCGTTGATCGTGACCAACGCGATGGTCGACCAGATGCAGCCCGGGAGCGTGATCGTGGACATGGCCGTCGAGAGCGGCGGCAACGTCGAATGCTCGCAGCCGGATGAGACCGTAGAACGAAACGGCGTCCGCGTCCTGGGCCTGCGCAACCTGCCCGGCCGCGTCGCCCGGAATGCGAGCGACATGTATTCGAACAACCTGGCTGCCTTGCTCGAACATTTCTGGGACAAGGAAAGCAAAAACTTCCGGATCGATCTGACGGACGAAATTTTAAAGCACTGTGTCCTGACCCACGAAGGGAAGATCGTGAATGAGACGATCGCGAAACTTTATGCCGCCTAACGAATCTATCTTTTGCCAGACCGATGTACTTTTGGAGGGACGACCTCCGTGTCGTCCCCGCTGGCGGACGGGACAGCGCCCGTCCCTCCAAGGTACTCCTCCGCGTTCGTGACTGACTTATGATTCTACTCATTTTTATTTTTATCCTTTGCGCCTTTCTCGGCTTCGAGCTCATCGCCAAGGTGCCGTCGCAACTGCACACCCCGCTCATGTCGGGTTCGAACGCGATTTCGGGGATCACGATCGTCGGCGCCCTGATCGCGGCCGGCACGGAGGGCGGTTTCTTCGCCACCACGCTCGGGGTGCTGGCGGTTATTTTCGCCACCGTCAACGTGGTCGGGGGCTATCTCGTGACCGATCGCATGCTCGCCATGTTTAAGTCGAAGAAGACGAAGTAACCATGCCTGTGCTGATCGATTGGGCCTACATCGTCGCGGCGATTCTTTTCATCCTCGGGCTCAAGTTGCTCGGGAAACAGGCCACCGCCCGTCGCGGCAACCTCATCTCCGCCGTTGGGATGCTGATCGCGATTGTAGCCACACTCCTGGTCAGCGGGCTGCATTATCAATGGATCATCGTCGGCCTCATCATCGGCTCCGCCATCGGTGCCGTCGCGGCGCAGCGCGTGCAGATGACCGCGATGCCGGAGATGGTCGCGCTCTTCAACGGCGCCGGCGGCCTCTCTAGCTTGCTCGTTGGTTGGGTGGAATATCACAATCACCCTGCGGTCCCGGTTTCCACCACCGTGCCGATTTTCCTCGCCGCATTGATTGGCGGAGTAACTCTCACAGGCAGCGTGCTGGCCTACGCCAAACTGGCGGAAAAAATTCAGAGCCGGCCGATCCTTTTCTCTTACCAGAAGGCGATCAACGCCGGACTGGTTCTGCTGGTCTTTCTTTTCGGCTTCATTTTCTGCACTCATCCCAAGACCAGCTACTTCCTCTTTCTCCTCATCATAGTGCTCTCGCTTGTGCTCGGCGTGCTGGCAGTCATTCCGATTGGTGGCGCGGACATGCCGGTGGTGATCGCGTTGCTCAATAGTTACTCCGGCCTCGCTGCCGCGGCGGCGGGATTCATTATTCAGAACACCGTCCTGATCGTGGCCGGCTGCCTCGTCGGCGCGAGCGGGATCATTCTTACCCAGATCATGTGCAAGGCGATGAACCGTTCGATCGGCAATGTTTTCCTCGCCGGTTTCGGTTCGGCGAAGTCGACCGCGGGCGAAGCGGTCAGCGGCGAAGCCAAAGCGATCACGCCGGAGTCGGCCTACTTCGTCCTCGAGGCCGCGTCGCAAGTCGTGCTCGTGCCGGGTTACGGCATGGCGGTCGCCCAGGCCCAACACGTCCTGCGCGAGCTGGCTGATTTGCTGGAAGCGAACGGCGCGGAAGTGCGTTACGCCATTCATCCCGTCGCCGGCCGCATGCCCGGACACATGAATGTCCTGCTCGCGGAAGCCGACGTGCCTTATGAGCAGTTAGTGGAAATGGACGCGATCAATCCCACCATCGCGACGATGGATGTGGCGATCGTGATCGGCGCCAACGACGTGGTGAATCCCGCCGCTCGCGAAGATCCATCGAGCCCGATCTACGGCATGCCGATTATCAATGTCGACGAAGCGCGCACCGTCTTCGTCCTCAAGCGCTCGATGGCTTCAGGCTTTGCCGGGATTGAAAACCCACTCTTCTTCAAACCGAACACCCGCATGCTTTTCGGCGACGCCAAAGCCAGCCTGCAGGCGCTGGTCACCGAGTTCAAATCGACCTAAAGGTCAAGCCCAGTCACAAAAAAGGCGCGTCACCGTGCGATGAGGCGCGCTTTTGTGATGAGTCTTTCGTGACTTAACGACCCGCGTCGGCCAGCGGTTTCTCATTCGGACCATTTCGGTGCCCGTTCGGTGCGGCGATGGCCATCAGACCGGCTGGCGCACGCGAATGATCGTCATTGGCTCCGTCGCGCTCGCGGCTTGGGTAAAAGACCCGCGGTGCGGCTGCGACGTGTCCTTTTTTGTCGATCCTTCGTCATTTCTCGCGGGGTCATGGCGCTCGACCTTCGACGTCGACAGTGAATGACGAAAACAATCAATCAGAAAGAAAACTAGTGTTATGAGAATAAGAAATCTGTTTTGCGCGGCGGCCTTAATGGCTTTGCCGCTGTTAGGGACCGTTGCCTCCGCGGCCACAATTGAATTGATCGAGACGTTCGATTTTCCCGGCACGGGAATGTTGACCCAGCCGCAGAAGATCAATGACCGGGGCGACATCGTCGGCACGGTGATCGACACGACGACCGGTGAGTTGCGGGGGTTCCTCCGTGGGCGCGACGGCCATTTCAGCGGCGGGTTCGTTGAGCCTAACGACACCGGTATGCTGACCCAGGGACGGGCGATAAATAACGCGCGTGTCATCTGTGGCGTCTACGGGAACGGAAGTGATGGAAGCTCGCACGGCTTCTTCCTCGCGCATCGCGCCTTCACTGAATACGATGTCCCCGGTGTGGTGGACACTTTTCTCCTGGGAATAAATGATGCCGGAGATTTTGCTGGCAGTATTAGTGATCCCACCTTTCAGGATGGCTTCGTCAGCCTGGGCGGAACGATCACAGCGTTTGCTGTCCCTGGCGCCAGTGCCACGATCGCCAATAATTTGAACGCTTCCAACCAGACCCAGGGTTTCTATGTAGATGCCGCCGACGATACGGTGCATGGGTATCTCCGTGACAGCGATGGCACGCTGACTTACCCAATTGATCCTGCCGGTGCGGTGGAAACGGTTCTCTTTGGGAACAACGATGCGAATTGGATCGTCGGACGGTACGCCGACGACTCGGGCATAACTCATGGTCTCTTCTTTACGACGCCTGGTGAGTATGTGACTTTCGATTTTCCCGGATCGGCCTTTACCTCGCTCAACGGGATCAATCAGCAGGGGTATATCTGTGGTCGCTACATCGATGACTTGGGGGGCCAACACGGCTTCCTCGCCAAGGTCAACCCCAACGGCACAAGTGAACCCAATAAAACAAACGTTCTGCCAGTGACAGCGATCAAACCTGTCCAGCCCTCTCCTGAAAGATCGGGAATCGGGGCACCCGCAATGTAAGCGTAGTTAGATAAGTCGGTTAATGCCGGGCGCCAATTGGCGCCCGGCGAAACCCGGCCAAGCCAATCGAGGTCAGCGGTATTGCCGTTAACCCGGTGGTTTGTCATCAAAACCAAAATTTCGCCGATATTCTGTCGGCGTAATATGAAAGCGTTGGCGAAAAGCTCGGCAAAACGCGTCAGTACTCCGGAAGCCAACGGAGTCGGCGACGGCATCGATCGAGATGTGTTCGGCAATCAGACGTCGCCGCGCTTCATCCAGTCGGTGCTCCTGCACGAAGGCGCCTGGCGTTTGCTTGAAGGTCGTCTTGAAACGCCTCGCGAAATGACGGGGCGAAACGCACGCTCGTTCGGCCAGGACCGTGATCGAGAGATCGCGCTGGAGGTTGGTCGTGATCCAGCTGGCTAGCTCCGCCAATCGATCGGTCGCCATTGTCTGAAAGCGCAACGGCTCCGAGTATTGGTCCTGACCGCCCGGTCGTTTCAGAAAGACGACCAAATCGCGCGCCACCCGCAATGCCACTTTGCGCCCAAGATCTTCTTCGATCAGCGCAAGCGCAAGGTCGATCCCGGCGGTCACTCCGGCCGAGGTGTAAAATTGACCATCCCGAATAAAGAGTGCGTTGGGCTGGACGTGCAGATTGGGAAAACGCCGGGCGACATCGGCCGCGAACCGCCAATGAGTGGTCACTCGCCGGCCATCGAGCAGACCGGTCGCCGCCAGGGCATAGATGCCAGTGCAGATGGAGACGACGCGGCGAGTCTTTGCCGCTCGATCTGCGACCCAGCGCGCGACGGCCCGATTGGTCTCGGCGCGTCGCAGACCGGCGCCCCCTGGGATGATGATCGTGTCGAGGCTGGGCGCAGCGCGCAGAGTCGTCCGCGGCTGCAGAACAATTCCCGACTCGGCGACGAAACGCGAGTTTGTTAGTCCGAGGACCACCACTTCGTAGGCGGCGACTGAATGGCCCTTTGCATCCTGGGTTTGAGCACTGGCGAACGCTTCCGTCGGCCCGACCAGATCAAGCGCGTCCACCTGGTCGAATCCCACGATCCCGATGCGCAGCGGTTTCACCGTTGTAGAATAAGGGCGAAGCGCGAAATGTCTCAAAGACGAATTTCAGGCAATAAATGCTACGAGAGAAATGGCTCTGCCCCCGCCGACCTTCAATCGTTTGGCCACCGCGAGGGCGACTTCGGAGGCGAGACATAGCGCGCTGAGAGTGTTGAAGCTCGGTAGTGTCATGCCAGCCGGCCGGGGTCACCGCCCCCGGCTACAACGCAAGCGTCAGGCGGAGGCGGGCGCGACGGTTCCGGAGCGCGCACCGTCTTCGTCCTCAAGCGCTCAATGGCTTCCGGCTTTGCCGGGATTGAAAACCCACTCTTCTTCAAACCGAACACCCGCATGCTCTTCGGCGATGCCAAAGCCAGCCTGCAGGCGCTGGTCGCGGAGTTTAAGTCAACCTAACGATCGAGACGGCTACTTGGCGGCCGCGGAGGAGTCCAGATTGTAAATCTCCACCAGTGCAATGCCGGTAGAATCGTTCTGGCCGTGAACGATCGCGGTATAAGCTCCGGGTGGAAGCGCAACGACGATTGCCGATTCACGGTCGTCGCTCGGTGGGATATGTGTAGCGATGATTTCGGCTTCCTGGGTGGAGCGCCAGTCGTCGTTTGAAGCGAGCACGACCCCATTACCATCATGCAGGTCGAGCACAGGGTTGAGCATGACGCCCGTAACATTACTGGCGGCCAGTGAAGGACCAATGGCCCGGGCGATAATGTTCGTCGATTCACCCCCGCCAATGATAAATCCGCCGATTAATACATCATTGCCGGTTCCGACCCTCGCCCGGGTGGAGATGTTGGCAACCTTGCCGGAGTTGTCGGAGGACAAATCGTAGAGCTCAACCAAGCCGATTCCACCGGCTCCATCTTCGAGACTGACGACAACCGTGTAGGACCCGGGGGCGAGCGTTGTAACGAGACCGGCATCATGCTCATCCCAGGGAGTCAATCCGGCGCTGACAAGTTGGTCGTGGTTTTGGTTCCAGTTCGCATTACTCGTGAGCAACGTTCCTGACGAGTCATAGAGGCTGAGGGTTGGGTTGGCGAGCGGGTTCTCAACCGGCAGGGATGGGCCGATGGCACGGATGGCCATCTGTTTTGCGGTGTCCCCCGTGATGATGAAGCCTCCGATCATTCTGTTGTCCTCGATGCCGACGACCGAGCGTGTGGAAACGTTGAGGAGAGACTTGGGCGCGGGAGTTACACCGGGCAATGCACCGGAAGCGAGGGAATAGACATCGATTGTGCTATAAGCTGAAACAAAAAGGTAGGTGCCCGCACCATCATCGAAGGCCACACCACCCTCCCCCAGGGTCCATTCATTGAAGGGCAAGCCGTTTTCGGTGTTGATAAAATCCACCCGATTGAACGATGTAAAGTCGTCGAGCACGACAGCGTTGAAGTAACCGATAGAACTGTTGCTTCCGAAACTCAGGGAACCATTGTTAGTGGTTGGATCCATCAGCTGTGGCTGCGCCTGGAGATTGGCCGTGGGAAGGGTGTAGGTAAAAATCTCTCCCGGAAAAGATTCGTTGCTGGTGTTGTAAGCGACTAGTTTTCCGTCGGGCGAGATGGTGAATGTAAAAATGTAGCCGGAGGCAAATCGCTCTTCTTGGTGAATGGGAGTCGCGCCGGAGATATCGTAGCGTGAGATCGGTGAAGGAAGGGCAAATTTATCAGCCAGGAACATAGTCTTACCGTCGGGGGTTATTTCGACAAACTTGCCGAAAGCAGTAAAGGGTTCCGGAGAGAGGATCGTGGTGGAGGCCCCGGTGGTTTCGTCCACCTGGATGAGCGACTCGGAGGTGGCCAGATAGAGTTTGTGGTTTGCCCCCTCCCTCACGGTATCGGCGCCGAAAGGGCCATTCGGGATATCAGGCAGGAGTGTTAAATCGGTCAAGTTCACCGCATGCAGATAAGGAGTCAGGACCCAGAGTTTTGTCCCGTCGAGGGAGATCGTCATATCGGTAGAAAAATAGGGTGGTCCGAAGGAAATCGTTGCAATTTCCGATAAATTTTTTGTATCAATCACGAGCAGACTAAACTGAGCCAGAACATAGAGGCGATCGCGAACGGGATCCTTGATTGTACGCGCAATGTTACCGAACGGGGAGAACTGAGTGACCATCTCTCTAAATGCTCGGGTTACGTTGAAGTTGAGTACGCCCGCGGCGTCGTATTGCCCGCCGTGAGCGACCACGGCAACGGAATAGTTCCCACTCAATGCCACGACACCGCTGATTACGCCGGTTTTCGTGTTGAGCGTAAGGCCGGATGGCAGGCCTGTGGCGGAGAAACTGGTGGGACTATTGCCGGCGATGATTGTGTAGGAGAAGCTACTTCCGACTGGAAAGGAATCTGGGTTCCCGCTCGTAATAGAGGCCGCGCCGATCTCGATCGATATCGTTGCCGAAACATCCCTCGGAAAGCCGTGCGCGGTAACGGCGACTTGAAATATCCCGCTTTCCAAAGGAACTCCTGTGACCCTACCTGTGGCGGGATCAAGCCGGAAACCCGGGGGAAGCCCGGTCGCGCTAAAGCTTATCGGGTTGTTATTGGCGGTAAAAGCGAATGACGTTTCGGTTCCTTGGACGAACCCGGTAAAGACGGGCGGGCTGGTAATGCGATAAGCGTAGAGAAAGACCGCGCCGGCAATGTCGTCAGGCGCAAGATGGTCGAGATCCGTGATATAGGGCTCCATTAAGGCCTGTCCGGGGGGATCGTTGTAAACGTGAGCCAAACCCAGGACGTGACCGAACTCGTGCAGCGCGACGCGGTGAAAATCGTAGCTTTTACCTAACAGGGGTCCGCGATAGGAGTTAAAGCTTTGGGCGGTGTTGAAAACGACGTCCGCCTCTGTCTCCAGCGTGTAATCCGCCTCGTTATGCCAGACGACCGTCACCGCTAGGGTGTCGTCGCCAAAGCCTTCGCCAAAAATCGTGCCGGAATAGAAGACGGAATTGTAGCCATCCGGGGATCCCTGCGGGGCGGTCGATTCCGAGATCCAATCAAATTTTACCAGGTCGATGTATTGGTTCCAGATTGCGAGAGCATCAGCAGCGGAGTTGTTCCAGGTTCCCAGTCCATCGATCAGGGTCACATCGGTCGAGCCGAGCTCGAGCTGCATTGTTACCGTCGAATTGATTGGCCACCTCTGTCCGGTGAACACGTAGCCCGAGGTCGGTTCGCAAAGACAGGCGAAAAGAATCACAGCGATTGCGACGAGGCGGTGAGGGGGAATTTTCAAGCGGGGCCATCTTTGCCGACGCAGGGCCTTTCCGCAAGCAATTTGAAACAACGCGCGCTGTCTCCGTAAAGCGTGCGGTCTAATAAATGAGTGGGATCAATCTCCGGGTGTGTGAGGCGTAGAGGAGATACCGTTCGCCGAAGGCTTCCCGCAGAACGTGCTCTTCGACGTTCATCCGCCAGATGAAGGCGGCCGTGATGGGCAGGAAAATGGCGGCGAGAGAGAAGTAGTTCAGGGTGCAAATCCCGAAGCCGAGGAAGATAAGGAGCGTGCCGGTGTAGGAGGGGTGGCGGACGTAACGGTAGGGTCCGGTCTCGATGAGCTCGTGATCGTCCGCGATCGCGACGTTTACGGTGAAAAACCGGCCGAGATAGACGATCGCGATCCAACGGATGATCAACCCGAGGACGAAAAGGATGAGCCCGATGAGGTAGAAGGTGTCGGGGCATGGCAGGCGGCCCTGCGGCAGTGCGCCGCGGAGGAAGAAGCCGGTAAAGATACCGGAGAAGATCACGGTCCAGAGGAGCGGCAGGGTCCACCGATCTCTGCCGGCGGCGCCGCGGCTGCCGGGGAGCTTGGAGCGCTTGGCGAGGGCGAGCACGATCTCGGATGCGAGCAGGAGCCCGCTGAGAGTGGTGAAACTTGGTAGCGTCGTGGAGCCGGCCGGGGTCACCGCCCCCGGCTACAACGCAAGCGTCAGGCAGAGACGGGGCGGGATGACTCGTTGCTACGCTTCGAGCGCAGGGCGTGCCGGACGAAGTTGTTGCCGATCTCCCACATCGGGCCGGGGAATTTCCGGCACTCGCTCAGGGTCGCGTCGAGTGCGTTAACGAACATATCCACCTCGCGTTCGCCGATCATGAGCGGGGGCAAAATCTTGACCACGTCCATGGCGTGGCCGGCGACCTGGGTCAGGATGCGGTGCTGGGCCAGCATCTGGGTCACGACCATTTGCGCGAAAAGGACCTTGTCGACCTTGTGCAGGAGTTTCCAGGCCATTTTGAGCTTAAACTCGTTAGGCTCGTGGAACTCGATCGCGATCATGAGTCCTTTGCCGCGCACTTCCTTGATGAAAGAGTGCTTCGCCTTCAAGGCATCGAGCCGCTCGACCAGGAGCGCGCCCATTTTGGCGGAGTTTTCGACCAGCTTTTCGTCGTCCAGCACTTCGAGCGCGGCGAGCCCGCAGGCCATAGCAAGGTTGTTGCGGCCGAAGGTCGTGGAATGCACGACGCAGCGATCCATTCGGCTGAAGGTCTTCTGGTAAATTTCGCGCCGGGCCACGATCGCGCCGCATGGGACATAGCCGCCGCTGAGAGTCTTGGCCAGGGTGATGATGTCCGGTTCGAGGTCCCAGTGTTCGAAGCCGAACATCTTCCCGGTCCGCCCGAGCCCGCATTGCACTTCATCGCTGATGAAGAGGGTCCCGTGTTTGCGACATAGCTCTTGGGCGCGTTGAAAAAAATCGGTTTTCGGAGTGTTACAACCCTTGCCCTGGACAGGCTCGATGACGAAGGCTGCGACATCGCCTTGCGCAAGTTCGCGCTCGAGGGAAGTGATGTCGTCGAGGGCAATTCGCGTGTCCCATCCCTCGATGAGCTGGCCGAAACCCTCGGTGAAACTGGGGCAGCCCATGATCGAGAGCGAGCCGAGGCTCAGGCCATGCCAGGCGCCGGCGAGCGAAATCACGCGCTTCCGTCCGGTCGCGGCGCGGGCAAATTTCAACGCGCCTTCGACCGCTTCGGTCCCGGAGTTACAAAAGAAAACGGCGTCGAGATGCTTCGGGGTGCGCTTGGTCAGGGCCTCGGCAAGCAATCCGCTTAGGAGCGAGCAATCCATCTGCACCATGTTGGGCAGGTCGAGGTCGAGCACATCGCGGATCGCTTTCTGGATCGCGGGATGATTTCGCCCGATGTTGAAGACGCTGTAGCCACTCAGGAAGTCGAGATAGGCGGCGTTATCCATGTCATAGAGATAAGCGCCTTCCGCCCGTGCGTAGACTTTGTCGAAACCGATCACCCGCTGGGCCGCAACGAGGGTGCGGTTGAGGTGCCGCTCATGCAGTTGGTAGTTTTCGCCGAGGCGGGCGGCGACCAGTTCCTTTAGATCAATTGCCACGCGGAATGCTCTCCGATTTACCGCTTAAACGCAAACGTTAGCCGGGGCTCGCGGCCTACGGCTTCCAATCCCGGTGGGCAACCGGCGCGCCGACTTTCAGGCTGGTCCGGCTTTGGCTGTGGCGATCGAGTTGCTCGGCCAGCCACTGGAACCATTCCCAACTTTTTTGCGTGCCGGTGCGGCTGCGTTCGTCTTCCGAAAAGGGCTGAAACTTTCGCCAGGCCACCCGCGCCATTCCACCGACCAGATCGTCGGCGACCGATAACGGAACGATGCGGGCGAAGACGGAGTAGCCGATGCCCTCCATGATGGTGGCGATCTTGAGCGCGGCTTCGAGGGTGGCGGTGTCGGCGGCCAGCGCCTCCGCACTCGTGCCGTCGGGAATGGAGGCGACGATCATCGAGGAACTCATCCATTCCGGAGTCATCAACGCCTGGACCGCGGCAAAGGCAGCCCGCTCCTCGCGGTCACGGCGGGCGCGGCGCATTTCGATCAGCCCGAATGCGACACCGGTCAGGACGGTCAGCGCGGTCGCGACGTTGGCGATGGTCGATAGATCCACCGGCGGAGCTTAACAGTTTGCGTCGCGGAGCGAACAAGATTCCTTCGCCCTGTGGGTGATTGACAGTGCGAAAACGTTTGGGATTGAACAAGGAGGCGCGCTTTGGAAGCGCCCTCGGCAGTTACAAAGCGCCGCTCCTTGGAATGCCGCGCACGAGGAATTGCACTCCGCGCGCGCGCCTTTACCGTGCGTTCTTCATGCCTGCCGCGGAACCGCCCATCACGCCCGAAGTCATCGCCAAGCACGGCCTCACGCCGGATGAATACGAGCGGATAAAGAAGATCCTCGGGCGCGAACCGAACTTCACCGAGCTGG
Source organism: Chthoniobacterales bacterium (assembly GCA_046593335.1). GTDB lineage: Bacteria > Verrucomicrobiota > Verrucomicrobiia > Chthoniobacterales > UBA10450 > Palsa-1392. Next base: position 15,459 of record JBKJNW010000038.1, read on the forward strand.
GAATTTTCTCGGTCATGTGGAGCGAGCATTGCTCCTACAAAAACTCAAAGAAAGAGCTGAAGAAATTCCCGACCACCGGGCCGAACATTCTGGTCAAGGCGGGGGAAGAGAATGCCGGTGTGGTCGATATCGGTGACGGCTGGGCCGTGGCGTTCAAAATCGAAAGCCACAATCACCCGAGTGCGATCGAGCCGTTCCAAGGGGCGGCCACCGGCGTGGGCGGAATCATCCGCGACATCTTTACGATGGGGGCGCGGCCGGAATTTCTGCTCAACTCGCTCCGCTTCGGTCCGATCACAGAGCAGCCGCCGGTAGGGCGAGACTCTGTCGAGCCGGGCGAGAACGCTCCTACCGGCTCGACAGAGTCTCGCCCTACCAGTGCTAGCCGCGCGCGCCAGATCGCGCAGAATCGTCGGCTGTTTGCCGGCGTCATCGCGGGCATCGCGCACTACGGGAATTGCATCGGCGTTCCGACGATCGGCGGCGAGATTTACTTCGACGAAAGTTTTGAGGGCAATCCGCTGGTCAACGTTTTTTGCCTTGGCGTGCTGAAGCATGAGCAACTTGCGCGCGGAGCGGCCAGCGGTGTGGGCAACCCGGTTTTCTATGTCGGTGCCGAAACCGGCCGCGACGGATTGGCCGGCGCAGCCTTCGCGTCACGCGAGTTGACCGAGGAATCGCGCGAGGACCGGCCTGCCGTCCAGGTAGGCGATCCATTTAAGGAGAAGTTGCTCCTCGAAGCGTGTCTCGAGCTGCTCGCGACCGACGCCGTCGCCGGTATCCAGGATATGGGCGCGGCCGGCCTGACCTGCTCGACCTGCGAAACCGCTAGCCGCGGCGGCACCGGAGTCGAGATCGATCTCGCGAAGGTGCCGAAACGCGAAACCGGGATGACGCCCTACGAAACCCTCCTGAGCGAATCGCAGGAACGGATGCTGATCATCGCCCACAAAGGCAAAGAGGATGTCGTTAGGCGGATTTTCGAGAAATGGGATGTTCCCTGTGCCGAGATCGGCCGGGTGACGGACGACGGCATGATGCGGGTGCTCGATCACGGCAAGACGGCGGCGGAAATTCCGGCTAAGCCGTTGGCTGATGAAGCGCCGCTCTATTCACGGGAAGCCAGGAATGGAACCGCAGAGGACGCCGAGAGCGCAGAGGAAGATATTTTAAAGAAAATCTCTGCGCCCTCGGCGTCCTCTGCGGTTGAATCACTCCGCCAGTTGCTGCGCGATCCGTCCATCGCTTCGAAAAACTGGGTTTATCGCCAATACGATCATATGGTCCGCACTGGCACGGTCGTTAGGCCAGGCTCGGACGCGGCGGTTTTTCACGTGCGCGCGGCGAATAAATTTCTCGCCGCCACGACCGACTGTAATTCGCTTTATTGCCGGCTCGATCCGCGCGAAGGCGGCCGCATTGCGGTCGCGGAAGCGGCGCGCAACCTGGCCTGCTCCGGCGCGACGCCGCTGGCCGTGACGGACAACCTCAATTTCGGCAACCCCTACAAGCCGGAAAATTTCTGGCAATTGCGCGAAGCGGTCGAGGGACTTTCCGAGGCCTGCCGCGCCTTTGCCACGCCGGTGATCGGCGGAAATGTCTCGCTTTATAATGAAAGCCCGGCCGGAGTCGTCGACCCGACGCCGACGGTGGCGATGGTGGGTTTGATCGAGCGCGAGGAGTGGATCACGACGCAGTATTTCAAGGCGGCCGGGGATGAGGTTATTTTGTTGGGCGACTTCGGCCATGAGCTGGGCGCGTCCCATTTCCTGAAAGTGATCCACGGCCGCAAAGTCGGTCTGCCGCCGCGGCTGGATTACAAACGCGAACTGGCCCTGCAAAACACGCTGCGCGAGCTGATCCGCGCCGGCTTGGTCCGGAGCGCGCACGATTGCAGCGAGGGCGGCCTGGCGGTGGCGCTGGCCGAGGCCTGCTTCCATCCGGCGGGGCGATTCGGGGCAGAGATCGATCTGGAAAAAGCGGGCGCGCAACGTCTCGACCAAATCCTTTTCAACGAAACCCAGTCGCGCGTTGTCATTTCAATTGTGCCCAGTCGCGCCAATGAGGTGATGGAGATGCTAGGGGAGCGTGGCGTGCCTGGGCATCACCTCGGGACGGTGGGTGGCGACGCGCTCACCATCACCGCCGCCGGGAGGTCCTTGCGCTGGCCGATTGAATCGCTCTATGACGATTGGTTCAACGCCATCGCCCGCGTCGTGGGCGAAACCTAAGGGGGTCGCGTTATGAACAAACAACGTCGCTACGAAAAACTCATCCTCCTGTTAGAGTTACTCGGCTTCGGGGGCGTTCTCCTCCTCATCTGGCTGGATGAATTTGTCGACATTCCATTTCGCTATCTGGGCGCCCTCCCCACCCCGGCGCGGCCGCAGGAATATTGGTTTGAATCGGTGGCGGTGCTCCTCTTGGCCATAGCGATCGTCAGCGCCACTCTCTGGATCTTCCGGCGACTGCGTTTGCTGGAGGATTTCATCCGGGTCTGCGCCTGGTGCCGCAAGGTGGAGGTGGCGGATCAATGGGTCAGTTTCGAGGATTACATGAAGCTGCAACACGAGGTGAAATCGACCCACGGAATCTGCCCGGAATGCCGGGCCAATGCCTCCAATCGGCCGGCCAGCGAGTTGGCCTCTGCTTCCGTCTAGTTTGGCGCTTTCTTGGGCAAACCAATCCAATCGCGCTGGGTGGAATGGTCTCTTGTGACGAGCAGGTGACGTTCGCCGTCTAATGAGTATCTTTTCCCACTCGATGGTAACGGACGACTTTTTCCCACCACCGCAGCCGCCTTACCCGATGCACGAATGCGGCATTTTTGCCGTGTTCGGTCATCCCAACGCGGCTGTGCTGACCTATTACGGGCTCTTTGCCCTGCAACATCGCGGGCAGGAAAGCGCCGGGATCGTGACCTCGACCGGCCCAGGCTCGAGTTTCCAGTTGCATCGCGACATGGGCCTGGTCTCGCAAGTCTTCGGGCCGGCGGAACTGGAGCGCTTGAAAGGGACGCGGGCCGTTGGGCACACGCGCTACTCCACCACCGGCTCGAGCACGGTAAAAAATGCGCAACCCTTCGTCGTCGATTGCTTCCGCGGCCAACTCGCGATCGCGCACAACGGCAACCTGATCAATGCCGATGTCCTGCGCGACGAGCTTGAACGCAAAGGCTCCATTTTTCAGACCACGGCCGATAGCGAGATCATCCTTCATCTGCTGGCCCAGCCCTCGAACAACGGCGGCAACATCCTGACCGCGCTTCGCCGGATCGAGGGCGCTTTCTCGGTCATCATCATGAGCGAGCGCGAAATCATCGCGGTGCGCGACCCGTTTGGCTTTCGGCCGCTGTCGTTAGGCAAGCTCGACGGCGCCTACGTTCTCTCCTCCGAGACCTGCGCCTTCGATCTCATTCATGCCGAATTCATCCGCGAAATCGAGCCGGGCGAAGTGCTCATCATCAGCGAAGACGGCATTCGTTCGGAATGGCCGTTCAAAGAGGAGAAGCAGGCCTTCTGCATGTTTGAGTATGTTTATTTTGCCCGGCCCGACTCGATCATCGGCGGGGTTAACGTGGCCAAGGTGCGGACCGAGATGGGCCGCGAGCTGGCCCGGCAATTCCCGGTCGAGGCTGACCTCGTCGTGCCCGTGCCGGATTCGGGGAACTACGCCGCGCTCGGTTTCGCGCACGAACTCAGCATTCCCTACGAGCACGCTTTTGTGCGCAATCACTACATCGGGCGCACCTTTCTCCAGCCGAGCCAGCTCATCCGCGACTTCGACGTGCGGGTGAAGCTCAACCTGATCAAGGAAGCGGTGGAAGGAAAACGTGTCGTGGTGATCGACGACTCGATCGTTAGGGGAACGACCGCGCGCGCTCGCGTCGTCAACCTGCGCGAAGCCGGCGCGAAGGAAGTGCACATGCGGGTGAGCTGTCCGCCGCACCGTTTCGCCTGCCATTACGGGATCGATTTTCCCGATCCGGAAAAGCTGATCGCGAACCAGAAAACGATGCCGGAAATTTGCGAATATCTCGGGGTCGACAGCCTTGGTTATCTCGATCTCGAGGGAATGATCCGCGCCACCGGGAAAGATCCGAACAGCTTTTGTCTCGCCTGTTTTACCGGCAAATATCCGCTCCCGGTCGATCCCGAGCTGGACAAATTCATCATGGAAAAACGGGGCACGCGGGCCAAGGCCCTGGCCGATGAAGCGGAGCAGCCAACGCTCTTCGCCGGTCTCAAGTAAATCTGTGGGCGCGAAAAAAGCCTACGCCCGCGCCGGGGTCGATGTGGATCTCGGCAACCTCGTTAAGCGCAAGATCCAGGGGCGCGTCCGGAGCACGCACGGCCCCGAAGTGCTGGGGAAAATCGGCGGCTTTGGCGGTTTGTTTGCGCCGAACT
>JBKJNW010000227.1:0-5961 GCA_046593335.1 Chthoniobacterales bacterium
CAGGAGCGCGGCGCGACGCTCATCCGCGGCCGGGCGACAGCGCCGCTGCGGAGCGAAGACGGTGGGGTGCGCGGAGTGACGATGGTGCGACCGGATGGAACGGAAGAGGAAATCGAGGCAGAGCTGGTGATCGATTGCTCAGGCATGGCGACTTTCCTCGCGAATCAGAAAGCGACCGGTCCTAAATATCTCGGCAGTTACGACAAGCAGATCGCTTTTTTCACCCACGTCAAAGGGGCGCTGCGCGACAGCGGCACCTCTGGGGAAATGGCAAAAGACAACACCCTCATCTTTTACCAGAAGAAGTATCATTGGGCTTGGGCCATCCCGTTGGATGAGGAAGTAGTTAGCGTCGGCATTGTCGTGCCGACGGCCGAATTCCAGAAGCACAAGATGGATCGGGAAGAATTTTTCCGCTTCTACTTGCCGCAGGTCAACCCTGATCTCACCCGCCGGATGGAGAACATCGAGTACGTCTCGAAGGTGCACGTCATTCCAAACTACTCGTTCCAGGTACGCGGCTTTTGCGGCAAAGGTTTCATCTGCCTCGGCGACGCCCATCGCTTCATCGATCCGATCTTTTCCTTCGGCATTTCCGCCGCCTTGCGCGAGGCGGAATTCGCCCTCCCGCACATCATGTCTTACCTGCGGGGCGAGCGGCGTGACGAAGCGAATCCCTTCGATGCCTTTCAGCGTTTTTGCGAGAAAGGCAGCGATACTTTGGAAGACATGGTCGACCTCTTTTGGGAACAGCCGTTCGCTTTCGCCACTTTCGTGCATCATCGCTATCGCAACGAACTGACCGATGCCTTCGCCGGCCGGGTTTACGAGACCGAGCACCAGCCCTCAAAGGCGATCATGCAATTCCGCAAGCTGCTCAAGCGCGAGCGCGACTACTCGCATGCAGACGATTATTCCATTCCGATCGGATCGCGCTATCATCCTGAAAGAGCGCCGTTATGGGCTCCTGATTCTCCCGTTGAAGGCACGGAGGAATGGCTTGAACGCAGCAAAGAGAAGGAATCTGGTCAGGTGACGGCGAATGATCCTGACGCTGCCGGCGAGTTAGTCAATGCAAAGTAGATTTAATCAGTAACCGAACATGGAAATACCACAGAAACTCATCGACTACATCAACACCAGCCGGGCTCCGCTGCCGCCGGTCTCTGATCCGGAGGAACCGCTTCAGATCGACTCACTCGGACTCATCCGCCTGGTCTCTTTCATGGAAACCGATTGCGGCATTCGAGTGGAAGACGAAGAACTCGTGGCGGAAAATTTCGCCACCTTGCGCAGCCTGGGAGAGTTGGTCGAAAAGAAAACTCAGGTCGCGAACGTGCCTTCGTAATTCCACGTTGAAACAGCCCCGGCTCTCAGCCCGGGGTTTTCCTTTCAGCGCTGCGCTTCGCGATGAGTGAAGTGCATCGCCGCGTCACTTTCTCCCGGCTTCGATAATCTTCGGCACCACCTCTTGGGCCAGCTTACTGAAGGCTGCCACGGCCGTGTTGGTGCCGGAGTCGATGAGCCGTAAGAGACCGATCTCGAGCCCGAGGCTTTTTCCGGCCAGCCGGATGGCTCGCAGCTTTGCCGTGCCCGGTTCACGCAACGTGATTCGCGGCATCAGCGCAACGGCCTTCAGCGGCGCGAGCGAGCGGAGGATCACTTCGATGGAATTGATTTCCGCCACGGTGCGCGGCCGAATCCGGTGGTTCCGGCAGATTTCATCGGTCATTCGGCGCATGACATAGGTATCGGGCAATTGCACGATACGCTGGCGATGGAGCTCGGAAAGCTCCACCACGCGTCGCTTGGACCACGGATGCGATTCCGCCACGACGGCGGTGAATTCGTCGTCGGCGAGATGCTCGTAGCGCAGGTTGGGTGAATGTCTTGTCACCCAGCCGAGCCCGACATCGAGTTGGCCTTCTTCCAGACAGGTTTCGATATCCGTCGAGGAGATTTCCGAGATGCTGAGATCGAGCCCTGGGTTCGCTTCCGCAAAAGATCCAAGCAGCTTGGGCAGCAGCGCGAGACTCAAATAGGGGATGATGCCCACGCGTAACGTCCCGCGCAGTTCGCCCGGTTCGCTCCCCACTTCCTGGAGCGATTTTTCCACCTGGTGAAGAATAGTCCGGGCATGCTCTTGGAAGACCAGCCCGGCGGATGTTAAGGAAATTCTCCTTCCTCGGCGTTGAAATAGGACCGCGCGCAGCCCAACCTCGAGGTCGCGCATCTGTTGCGAAACCGCCGGTTGCGAAACGCCCAGGCGTTTGGCCGCGCGGCTGAAATTTCCGGCATCGGCCACTTCCAGGAAGTAACGGAGCTGACGAATCTCAAACGGTTCCTGCATGGCGCCTACGTTCGGCGCCATCCATAGGCGAGGCAACCTCTCCTAGAGATGACAAAAGAATTACAAAAAAGTCTTCCATAAGATTGTCTTATTGTTGTATTTTGAAAATTCATTGCTTCACACCTATGAACTCAGCTAAAAAAATCCTGTTTCTGGCTCTGCTTGCATGGCTGGTTTGCGCACCGGCCTTTTCCACCTTCGCCGGCGATGCCGTGGCTAGTTCCACGCAACAAAAGGTCCAGGCAGAAGAAAAAAAGAAGGAGTTCAAACGCCCGGCCTACAATCCCGTCTCGCGCTGGAAGGAGGATTGGTCTGGCCTCCGCGCCTACGATCGCAATACGACCGGCGATCCTTTCGACCCACTCAAATTCATTCCGCTGAACGGGGATGGCTCCATCTGGCTGAGCCTTGGGGGCGGTCTCCGGGGCCGTGTGGAACACTTCAGCAATTTCAATTTTTCACCGGACTTGAAAGCGAGCTACTTCCTCTATCACCTGCTGCTACACGGGGATCTCCACATCACGAAGTTCGTCCGCGTATTTGTCGAGGGGATCGACGCCGAAAATTCCCGGCGCGATCTTCCGGGCGGTCTCCGCACCACGGACGTGAATACGGCCGATCTGAACCAGGGATTTATCGACCTCAATTTTCCCTTCACCGATGGCGTGCTCACTCTGCGCGGCGGGCGGCAGTCATTTGCTTTTGGAAAACAGCGTCTGGTCAGCCCGCTGCCTTGGGGCAACGCCTATCGCCATTGGGACGGTTTCACCGCCATTCTCGAGACCCACGGCTGGAATGCCACAGGTTTCTGGAGCGAGTTCACCCCGGTAGACAAATATGAATTCGATGAGCCCGATGGGCAGACGAAGCTCTACGGCCTCTATATTACCCGCGGCAAACCGGTCGACCCCTTCGCGCTCGATCTTTATTTCCTCGGCCTGGACAAGAATGACCCGGTAACCTTCAACGGCACCACTGGTCCTGAAAAACGCTACACCCTTGGCGGCCGCGTCTTGGGGGCACTCCATGGTTTCGATTACGAAATTGAGAATGCCTACCAGTTTGGCAGCGTCGGCGCGGGCGACGTGAGCGCCTGGATGATCGCGACGGAAGCTGGCTATACGATCAAACAAGCGCCTCTCTCCCCTCGTCTCTGGCTCGGCTTCGATTATGCGAGCGGCGACGGTGCTGCGGGCGGTGACGTCGGAACCTTTAACCAGCTTTTTCCTCTCGGGCACGCCTATTTCGGCTACATCGACGCCATTGGGCGCCAGAATATCGTCGACGTCCATCCTGGCCTCTCAGTCAAATGCGGCGACAAGCTGACCGCGCGCGCCGAGGGACACTTCTTCTGGCGGGCGGAGGCGGCTGACGCTCTCTACAACGCGGGCGGGGGTGTGGTGCGACGCGGTGCGCCGGGGACTTCCAAGGATGTGGGCTCCGAAGTGGATGTGGTCGCGAACTACAAGTTTGGCCGCCATCTCGATCTTGAGCTCGGCTACAGCCATTTTTTCCCGGGCAAGTTTATCAAGCAAACCGGGCCGGATGAAGACATCAACTTCTTCTATCTCCAAACCCAATTTTATTTTTAACACAACTCGGCGACGCCGCCCCGTGGGCACGCCCGCAATCGAAGGAGAATCGAACCATGAACCTGAATAAATTGATCACCGCCGCCGTGTGCAGTGCGCTGCTTTTCGCCGGCTGCAGCAAAAAGGAAACGACCAAGGAAGAATCGAAGAAGGTTCGTGTCGGCTACATTGGCCTGACCTGCGAAGCCTCCATCTTCAGCGCGGTCGAGAACGGCTACTTCAAGGAGGAAGGGCTCGATGTTGAACTGATCAAGTGCGACTGGAAAAATTACAAGGACACCCTCGCCCTTGGCGGCTACGACATCACCCAGCATCTCGTGATGTATTTCCTGAAACCGATTGAGCAGGGACTCGACGTCAAGTTCACCGGCGGCATCCACACTGGCTGCCTCCGCATCCAAGCCTCGGCCAAAAGCGATATCACCACGGTTGAACAACTGCGTGGGAAACGAATCGGCGTGCCGGGGATGGGAACGCCGCCTTTCGTTTATGCAAATCGCGTACTGAAACGGCACGGGATTGATGGGAGCAAGGAAATCGAATGGAAGGTTTTCCCAGTCGGTGAATTGGGTTTGGCGATCGACAAGGGAGAAGTCGATGCGGTGGCTGATTCCGAACCGATCGGAACCATGCTCCTGACCTCCGGCAAAGTGCGAAACGTCGCCGACCAGGCGGTCGATAGCGGCGACAAGGACGAGTATTGCTGTGAAGTAATCGCGAACGGAAAATGGCTCGCCGCCAATCCCAAGGCCGCTGCCGGAGCGACCCGCGCTCTGCTCAAAGGAGCCAAGTACGTCCACGCTAACCCCGAAGCGGCGGCTCAGATGTCCATCGATAAGAAGTATCTCGCTTCCAATCCGAAAATGAACGCGGCTGCCCTCTCCAAACTCGGCTACATCCCGAGCGTGTCGCGCGCTGAATCCTCGGTCGCAACCGCGGCCAAGGAAATGATCGCCGCCGGCATGCTGGCGCCGGGCACCAACGTCGAGGAATTGGCCAAGCGCGCTTTTGCTCATCTCGAGGGCGTGAGCGACGAGTGGATTGAGAAGACGGAAGTAAAGACCGTGGCGGTGAGCGCTTCCATGCTGGCGCCCGCAGCCCCGAGCGCACGCGAAGTGGCGGCGGCAAAAGAAGAGAGCGGCTGCTGCACGATGTCTCTGGCGACCAACTGAGCCAGGGTAGGCGGAGAATCGGCGCCGCCTGGTCTTTGCGACTAAGCGGGCCGTTACTCGAAAAATTTTTCCCCTGCCGGGCGCAGGTCCAACTCCAGCGTCCAGGCCGTTCGCGGTTGACTGGCGAGGTGCCAGTAGGCCTCCGCCATCCCATCGGGATCGAGTTCCGGCTCGTCCGCCTGCATCGCCTCGCCCGCGGGACCGATGATTCCATCCACTACCACATGCGCGACGTGCACTCCCTGCGGCCAAAGCTCGCGCGCCAACGACTGGACCAGCCCGCGCAGGGCGAACTTGGCACTGCTGAAAGCGAGCCAGCCGCCACCGCGCACACTCGAAGTGGCGCCGGTAAAGAGCATCACTCCCTCCCCGGCCTCGATCATGTAGGGCGCGGTTTGTTGCGCGCAGACAAAACCGCCTAAGGTTGCGATCCGCCAGGAGCTTTGGAAATCTTCCACCGTCGTTCCAAGCAGGCCGTCGCCCGCCGATGAACTCGCGTTGTGAAGCAGAGCACTGATTGGCCCCAATTCCTTCCGCACCCGCTTGACCGCGTCTTCAACCTCTGCCGGATGACTCACGTCCGCGACTAGTGCCAGAGCGCTGCCGCCGGCGCTGGAAATTTCCTCTGCCAGTTTCTCAATGAAGGCGGCGTGCCTGGCGACAAGCCCAACCGCGTATCCTTCGCGGGCAAATCTCCGAGCCAGCGAAGCACCGAGACCGGGCCCCACCCCGGTAATAAATGCAACCCGAAGCTGGCTCATGCTTTGTCTCCGAAAGACGCGCTGAGGTCGTGCGGTGAGCGACCGGTGAGAGCGTGTCCCGAATTAATCGGTGAGGAATTCATGAC
>JBKJNW010000215.1:0-2907 GCA_046593335.1 Chthoniobacterales bacterium
GGTTTCAGCGGATTCGGCGGCGGCGGCGGAAGTTTCGGCGGTGGAGGCGCGGGATCGAGTTGGTAAAATTATGCGAACAAAAGAATTCATCGAGAAGCTGGAACATGAGCGCATCAGCAGGGCGATTGCCGGTGCCGAAGCGACCACCTCAGGCGAAATACGCGTCTTCGTGCAACATGGTGACGTGGCCGATCCGGTCGGCGCCGCGCGGGAACAATTTGAGCGTCTTGGCATGACCCAGACTCGCGAACGAAACGCGGTCCTCATCTTTGTCGCGCCTCGGGCGCAGAAGTTCGCGGTCATTGGGGACATGGGGGTGCACGAGAGATGCGGCGATCCTTTCTGGCAGACTCTGACCGGGGCGATGCGGACGCATTTCCAGGCGCAAAATTTCACCGACGCAGTCGTGCACGCGATCCGCAAAACCGGCCAGCTTCTGGCGGCGCACTTCCCGCGGCGGCCGGACGATCGGAACGAGCTGCCGGATACGGTTTTGGAGAGTTAGCCCGCCCACTTGCAATGCGGGCGTGATGGTGTTCATTCCACGTCCCGCCGCGAGTTTTTATACACGTTGCGCCGTTGGTCCCTGGGTTTCCGTTTCATGACGTGAAACCGCGCTCGCCAGGGGGAACCCGGCGCTTTAGGAGTTTCGGATTTCGGATTTCAGGCATCGGTCTTTCACCGCGCGTGTCTCCGCTCTCCGTATTTAAAGCTATGTCAGTTCGTTACGGTCGTTTTGAAATGCCCAAGACCCTCGTCAAAGACGAGGCGTCATCCACTGAAACCTACGCCAAGTTCGTCGCTGAGCCTTTTGAAGCCGGCTACGGACACACGGTCGGAAATTCGCTCCGCCGCGTCCTCCTCTCCTCACTCGAAGGCGCCGCCATCACGGCGGTGAAAATCACCGGCGCCCAACATGAATTCGGCACTCTCCCGAGCGTGGTCGAAGATGTAACCGACATCGTGCTCAACCTCAAGCGGGTGAAGTTTAAGGCTACCGATCACGAGGCGCGCAAGCTCGCTCTGACGGTGAACAAGGAAGGGGAAGTGACCGCCGGCGACATCACGCTCGTCCAGGGTTACGAAGTGCTAAACCCCAAGCAGATCATCTGCACGCTCGACAAGAAGCACAAATTTGAAGCCGAGCTCGACGTTCGCGTTGGCCGCGGTTTTGCCACGGGCGATGAAAACAAACGGCCCGATCAGCCACTCGGTCTGATCCCGATCGACTCCATTTTTTCCCCGGTGACCCGGGTGAAATACGCGGTTGAAAACACCCGTGTCGGTCAGCGCACCGATTACGACAAGCTGATCCTCGAAGTCTGGACCGATGGCCGACTTACCCCGGACGACGCCTTGCTCCAGTCCTCTGCGATTCTGCGCCATCACCTCGATGTCTTTGTGAACTTCAACGAAGACGTGATCGAGTTCGACGAAACACCTGCCGGCGTGAGCGAAGAAAACGTCAAGCTGAAGAAACTGCTCAACATGAGCGTGAACGAAATCGAGCTCAGCGTGCGCGCGGCCAATTGCCTGAACAACGCCAACATCACCACCGTCGGCCAGCTCGCGCAAAAGACCGAGGCGGAGATGCTCAAGTATCGCAACTTCGGCAAAAAATCGCTCAACGAGATCAAGGACAAACTCCTCCAGCTCGGTCTCGGGCTGGGCCAGAAGTTCGACCCGGGTCTGGTCGAGATTCCGCTCAATGTCGACGGTGCCAATGGCTCGTCGGCGGACGCGGAATAAAATCGTTAGGGGAAACTTTCGCCGGGAGAAGCAGCTATGAGGCATCAAAAGAAAACCGTTAAATTAGGCCGCACCGCCGAGCATCGGAAAGCGCTGCTCGCTAACCAGGTCTGCAGCCTGATCGAGCATCAGCGGATCAAGACCACCCTGGCCAAGGCCAAGGCGGTCCGGCCTTTGGCCGAAAAAATGGTGACGTTAGGCAAAAACGGCTCGCTCCACGCGCGCCGCACTGCCCTCGCCGTTTTGCGGCAGAAGGACGCGGTCAAAAAATTATTCGACGACATCGCGCCGCGCAGCGCGGAGCGCAAAGGCGGTTACACCCGCATCATTAAGCTCGGCCAGCGCAAGAGCGACTCGGCTCCGATCGCGTTCCTGGAATGGGTCGACGCCGCGGAGGTGGTGGTGGAGGAAGCGACGCCTGTGGAAAAGGGCAAGAAGCGCAAATCCGCAAAGACCGAGGCCGCTCCCGCGGCTGAGAAAAAGTCCGCGGGCAAGGCGAAGAAGAGCGAGCCTAACGACGAGAAAAAAGAGACGGAAGAATAGCGCTTTCGGCGTCCCGTTTTCGATACGCCCGCATCCCGCCTTCGTGACTCCGAGGGCGGGAGCGTGGTCGGTCGCGATTCTATAAACTCATCCTTGCCTCTGAGTTAAAGGCAGTCATGACCGCGTGGCACGGGGACTGCATAAGAGATTGGTGTTCAAAGAAAGGACGCCATGACCAATCCAACTCAAGCCACACCCATTCACGAAGAAAACACCTACCAACTCCTGGTTGAATCCGAGGAGAAAGGGCGCGGAGTCTTAGAAACCTTCGTCTATCTCCTGCTCGTCCTCGCCACCGTCGCGGCGATCGTGCAGTTCGGCCGCGAGCCGATCAGGATCGTCGAGATCGGGGTGAAACACGCGGAGAAGATCGCCGCCGTTTCCCTCTGAACGCTCGTTTAGCGGCGCAACATCGTTAGGCGCCAGGTCAGTTCGCCCGCGACCGAAAGCTCGAGGTGCGCGGCACTGGCCGGCGCCCCACGGTTCGGGCGCGTGACGCAACCGGGATTGAGAAAGAGCACGCCGCCTTTGCGTTCGTGGCGCGGCACGTGGGTATGAGCGTGCAGCAGAACGTCGACCTTCTCCGGCGCGTGCGCGGGCGGGAGATGCTGGAGG
>JBKJNW010000218.1:0-4535 GCA_046593335.1 Chthoniobacterales bacterium
CAGCACGGAGGGCATGAGGCTCAGGCTGACGATTCAAAGCAACACAAGCACGATTAACTCAACAGAAGGGAATGCTATGCAAGAGCCACAAAGCAGCGCCATAAGCGCAAACCAAAAATCCCCGGCCAAGGCAGGGCCTCGCGTCGTGCCTCTGAGCGCGACACGGCTCGGGGCGGCGGTCGGGATGACTGGCGTCATTTTTTATCTGGGCTGCATCCTAACCATGAGCACGGTGCCACGGCACAAGGCGATTACGTTTTTCAACAGTCTTCTGCACGGGATTGATGTCGGCCCGATTCTCCGAACAAATGTTTCCATCTTCGAAGTGGGTCTCGGAATTGTCAGTACGTTTGTGCTCGGCTGGTTCGCCGGAGCGCTCATCGCCGGTTTCTACAACTGGGGCCTGAACGGGCAAAGGAGGGAAGTTTAAGACGATACCCGGTGTTGAAGGATAGCAGGTCTGCGCATCTCACCTTTAGGTCGACAGCGTAGGTCTCAACGCTGTGCGTGTCATTCGCACTGACGGGAACTCGTAATCGCAAGGTCAGTCATCCGCGTCCTCAAACTCAGCATGGCGAGAAAAAGGAATTGAACGATGAAAACAAACTCAATGACTCTCAATCCGGAGTTGCTACGCAAGATGACGACTAGATTATGACTGCGTCAACAACAGACACGACGGTTGCGGCACTCCTCGCTTTCGGTAAAGGCATCCTGGCGGCCGATGAAAGCTTTCCGACCATCGAAAAACGATTTAAGGCGCTCAACATTCCATGCACCGAAGAGAATCGCCGCGCCTATCGCGAGATGTTGTTCACGACTCCCGGTCTGAACGAATTCATCAGTGGTGCGATTCTGTTTGATGAAACCATCCGTCAAAAGACCAAGGACGGCGTCCCTTTTTCAGGTTTTCTTGCGAAGCAAAATATCATTCCCGGCATCAAGGTGGACATGGGAACCACAGCTCTGGCCAACTTCGCCGCCGAGACAATCACTCAAGGTCTTGACGGGCTGCGCGACCGGCTCATCGAGTATGGAAAACTCGGCGCACGTTTCACCAAATGGCGCGCGGTGATTACGATTGACGAACACACTCCCACCCGCACTTGCATCGAGACGAATGCCCGGACGCTGGCTCTCTTTGCGGCGCTGAGTCAGGAAGCCGGGTTGGTGCCGATTGTCGAACCGGAGGTTCTGATGAACGGCAACCACGCCATCGCCCGCTGCGAAGAAGTCACCAGCGCGACGTTGAAGAGTGTGTTCGCCGCGCTGTTTGAGCACCGCGTTGTGCTGGAGCAAATGCTTCTGAAGACCGGCATGATCTTGTCTGGCGCGGAGTGCCCACAGCAAGCCGACGTTGCGGAAGTGGCGGAGACGACCCGGCGTTGTTTGCGCCGAACCGTGCCCGCCGCCGTGCCGGGAATTGTTTTTCTTTCGGGCGGGCAAAGTGACGAAGCGGCCACGGAACGATTGAACGCGATTTGCCGGGCGGGCGACGTTCCATGGAAGTTGAGTTTCTCTTTTGGACGCGCGCTGCAAGCCCCCGCGCTCAACATCTGGCAGGGAATCACCGGCAATGTCCCGGCGGCGCAAGCGGCACTTCTCCACCGCGCCCACTGCAACGGCCTAGCCGTGCAAGGCAAGTATGCTGCACAGATGGAAAAGCTACGAGGCTAAGGGGCTTGAGGAAAGACCATCAGTGAACCGAAAACGCGCTTGATGTCGCACTGCCGCCGCACGCCGGCGCCGCTGTCATGATGGAATTTACCCAACGCCGAAAAACCAGGTGACACCATGAGCGGCGAGCAACTAACCGACGATGCCGAGCTGGAAAAGCTTCAACGCGAGACATTCAATTATTTTTTGCATGAGACGAATCCAGCCAATGGGCTGGTGATCGATAGGACCGCAGCGGATTGGCCTTCCAGTATTGCCGCCACTGGTCTCGCCTTGGCGGCTTACCCGGTGGGTGTCGAGCGGGGATTCATGGAGCGTTCCGCCGCAGTAGAACGAACACTGAGCACGCTGCGGTTTTTTTGGAACAGCCCGCAAGGCCCTGAACCCGACGCTACCGGTTACCGGGGCTTCTATTATCATTTTCTTGACATGGAGAACGGCCGACGCGCCTGGCAATGCGAACTGTCTACGGTTGACAGCGCGTTTCTGCTCGCGGGGGCGTTAACGGCGGGGATCTATTTTGACGCTAAGACAGCCGACGAGCGTGAAATCCGCGCCCTCGCCGATGCGCTCTACCGACGCGCCGATTGGCAATGGGCACAGAACGAAGGCGCAACGGTTACGCACGGCTGGAAGCCGGAAAGCGGGTTTCTTAAGTACCGTTGGGAGGGCTACGACGAGGCGCTGCTGCTCTATACGCTGGGGCTGGGCTCGCCGACTCATCCGTTGCCCGAGAGCAGTTACGCAGCGTGGGCTTCCACTTACCGGTGGGAAAAATGTTACGGTCAAGAATATCTTTACGCAGGGCCATTGTTCACCCATCAGCTCTCGCATGTCTGGATCGACTTTCGCGGTATTCAGGACGCTTTCATGCGCGACAAGGGCATTGACTATTTCGAGAACAGCCGCCGTGCGACTTACGTGCAACAACAGTACGCGATCGAGAACCCGCTCAAATTCGCGGACTACGCCTCATGCTGCTGGGGAATCACGGCAAGCGAGGGACCCGGTCCTGACACCCTCAAAGTAGAGGGCGTCGAGCGGCAGTTTTTCGATTACGTAGGCCGCGGCGTGCCCTACGGTCCCGACGACGGCACTCTCGCGCCATGGGCGGTGGTGGCATCGCTCCCGTTCGCGCCCGAGATCGTGCTCTTCGCCCTTCATCATTGTATTCACCAAGCCAAGTTAACGGAGTTCAATTCCTACGGCTTCAAAGCGTCCTTTAACCCGACCCACCCCGGAGCGCCCGGCAATCCCTATGGCTGGTGGGTATCGCCGTGGCACTACGGGCTGAATCAAGGACCGATTGTGCTGATGATCGAAAACTATCGCACCGGCCTGCTATGGCGCTGGATGCGAAACTGCCCGTACATCGCCGGAGGCTTGCGGCGAGCAGGCTTTAGCGGGGGTTGGTTATGAACGTGCGAAACCGGTCTCTTGAAGACGCGAGAACGGTTTTCATACATCACTGATCACATGCTTCGCGCGGTTAATGATGATCAATCAAACACGCCAACATTAGAGACAATATTGTGCGTCTAAGGAGTCGCAGGCCGTCTACAACCAACATTTGGAGGGCGACCGGGAATGCTGTAAGTTCTTCTTTATGAAAGCAAAATTTTTCACTGGATCCTTCGTCGTTCTATGCTCCTCGCTCGCTGCAGGACTGATGCTGCAAGGATGTGCGACGACCACCGCCTCAAATAGTGGCAAACAGGCCTTGGTCTGTCCGCAATGCAAAATGGTAGAGACCGATTACTACGAAGAGGAAAGCGGCCTGCAAGCAACCGCACAGAAACATCAGTGTCCAGGCTGCCAGGGAGTCCTTATGAGTTTCTTGCACAAGGGAAAGTGGGAGCACAAATGCTCTATCTGTGGGGAAAAGCCCTTCGCCTGTCCGGTTGTTCACCCGAGCGCATAATGCCGCGCGATAGACTTGGAGACCAAAATGCGACCAACATCAAACATCATCTCGCGGTGACGGCGGCGTAGCCAGTTTCGCACCTTTAGGAACTGACAGGAAAGCAAAGCGAAGCGAACAAGTGAATCACCGCCAAAAACACAACAAAATAACGAGCAAGCTGAAGGCCGAAATGGCCAAAAACCTAACGAAAGCAACAATGAAGTCACCAAAAAGAATCTTTCCGATCGCCCTTGTGGCCGGAGCAACCGTAGCGGCCGGATGAGCAGGGAAGCGACGCTGACTTTGGTTCGCCTGGGATACAACCATGTGATGCATTTAGAGGGAGGGTTTAACGCTTGGAAAGCCGATGGGAAGGAAATGGTGAAACAACCTTGAACACGATTAGCCATGGACGCTAAAGATTACATCGACATCGAGGATTGGGCTAAGCACTGCCTGGTCTGCGGGAAATCCGTCGAGCAAGGCGGCGGCATGTGCCACATCAAAGTCGAAGAACAGATGATCGCGCTTTGCTGCCCGCTTTGCATCGAGACCTTCAATAAAGACCCGAAGCACTACCTGCGTCTTCGCGAAGCCTACAAGCTGCGCGCGCCGAAGCCGCGTTCGGAGCCGGACAAATCGTCATGAAAATTCTCGCGCTCATGCTCACCGGCCTTTGCGCCACCTTTTTCATCCAATGCCTGCAAGCTGCGGAAACATTGTCGCAACTGGAAGTCGTCAACGTCGTGCTTCGGGAGAATGCTCCCATTAAGGCGGCGCGGGCAAAGTGGGAATCAATGAAAGCGCGCGTCCCGCAGGCGCGTGCCTGGGAGGATCTAATGGTGGGCGTCGATGTCGAGCGACACGGCACGACTCGCTTTGATCGCTATACCGACACGGAGTCGATGGTCTCCCAGAGCATTCCTCTTTCGGGCAAGAACCTGAGCCGCGGCCG
>JBKJNW010000010.1:0-45464 GCA_046593335.1 Chthoniobacterales bacterium
ACCACGCCGCCGCGTCCGCCGGCTTTGAGGATTTTGATGAAGTGCTGGAGGAAGAGGAAGGCGGTCTCGCCGGTGCGGATGGGGAAGTTTTGCTGCACCTCGGGGCGTTCCTTGCCGCCGAAGGGCGGATTGGCCAGCACCACGTCGTAGCGGTCCTTTTCCTGAATGTCGGCGAGGTTCTCGGTGAGGGTGTTGGTGTGGATGATGTTCGGCGCTTCGATCCCGTGCAGGATCAGGTTCATGATGCCGATGACGTAGGCGAGGGACTTCTTTTCCTTGCCGTAAAAGGTCTTCGTCTGGAGCCGCTGGTCGTCGGCGGTGCTGCGCTTCGGGTTCGCGGCGCGGAGGTAATCGAAGGATTCGCAGAGGAAGCCAGCTGACCCACAGGCGCCGTCGTAGATACGCTCGCCGATCTTCGGTTTCGTGACCTTGACGATGGCGCGAATGAGCGGGCGTGGGGTGTAATACTCGCCGCCGTTGCGCCCGGCGTTGCCCATGTTCTTGATCTTGGCTTCGTAGAGGTGCGAGAGCTCGTGCTTCTCGGTCTGGGAGCGGAAGCGGAGGGCGTCGATGTGGTCGATGATCTCGCGCAGGTTGTAGCCGCTCTGAATCTTGTTCTTAATCTCGCCGAAGATTTCGCCGATCTTGTATTCGATCGTGTTCGGGCCGGTCGCCTTGAGCTTGAAGCCGTGGAGGTAGGGAAAGAGCTTCGCGTTGACGAAGTCGCGGAGGTCATCGCCGCTCAGCGCGGTGTTGTGGTCGAGCTTGCCGTCTTTGCCTTTGGGCGCGGCCCAGCTTTCCCAGCGATACTGCTTTTCGAGGATGAAGGCGTATTTCTTTCCATCGAGTTGGGCTTCGACGGCTTTATCCTGCTCAAGGCCATCGAGGTATTTTAGGAAGAGGAGCCAGGAAGTTTGCTCGATGTAGTCGAGCTCGGTGGTGCAGCCCGCCTCTTTCCAGAGCACGTCATCGATGTTCTTGAAGGCTTGTTCGAACATGGTTGTGAAGCTGAGGGGAGAGCGACGGAGTTCGGTTTCCTATCTGACCACGGCTGGATATTCCAGCATAATCATTTACACGGCGCGGCGCGCGACGCGCGTGAATCCGATGATTGCGTTGCGCGCGGAGTAAGAGCCGCCTCGCGCAGTTGTAGACGCCGCCCTCTGGGCGGCGCGGGTTCGCGTGCGGCCAGTGCGAGAGATTTCATGTTATCGTCACTTTCTCCCGCGCTTCGCAGAGCGAAGCGTCTACATTTCTGGTTGCTCCGCGAAGCGAGCTGGTGAAGGGGCTCTTGTGAAAATCGCCGCCGCTCAGATCGACTGCGTCCTGGGCGATGTCTCCGCCAACGTGCAAAAGATGCGCGACTTCGCTGGGCGCGCGCATAAGGCGGGTGTGGAGCTGATCGTCTTCCCGGAAATGTCGGACACCGGCTACGCCATGCAGGTCATCCGCGAGGAGGCCAAGCCCTGGAGCGAAGGCGCGGTGCCCGCGCTGCAGGAAACGGCGCGGGATCTTTCTATCGCAATCATCAGTGGCGTTTCTGAGCGCGAAGGCGAGGTGATTTACAACACGCAGGTCGTGATCGACGCGCAGGGCACCATCATCGGGCGCTATCGCAAGACCCATCTCTTCGCCCCTGCGCCGATCGAGGAGGACAAGTGTTGTTCGGCCGGCACCGAACTGGTCAGCGTCGCGCTAGGTCCGTTGCAACTCGGCCTAACGATTTGCTACGATCTGCGCTTCCCGGAAATTTATCGCGCGCTTGCGCTCGAGCAGGGCGCGAACGTTTTCATTATTTCCTCGGCCTGGCCGTTCCCCCGCGTCGAACATCTGCGCGTGCTGGCGACGGCCCGCGCGATCGAAAACCAAAGCTACGTCGTGCTCTCGAACCGCGTGGGCAAAGACGACGCCGTGCCATTTTGCGGCTCTTCCGCGGTGATCGATCCCTATGGCGTGGTCGTGGCCGCGGCTTCGTCTGATCGCGAGGAACTGCTCGTGGCCGAAATCTCGGGCGAAGTGCTGGAACAGGTCCGGACGCGGATGCCGGTCCTGGCTCATCGCCGGCCCGAGCTTTATCGCGCCTGACCTTGGGAAGAATCTTGGCCTCCGCGCCGGGTTCGGGCAGAGTCGCGCCATGTCTGGTCAAAGAAATCCCAGCCGCAGGTTTCGCAGCTTCGCCTTAATTTGCGCCGCTCTCGCCGTCTTCTTCGCCGCCCTAACTTTCGTCGGCTGGATTTCCGGGCTTTCGCTGCTCGCCAGCGTGCGCGCCCGCTACATCCCGATGGCGCCGAGCACGGCGCTCTGCTTCTCCCTTCTCCGGCTCGGGCTGCTCGCGCATTTGCTCCGGCCGCGCCAGCCTTTACTTCCGCGTCTGCTCGCGGCGTTGCGGATGTGCTCGAAATCGACCGCGATATCGAAATCGCCCGCGACCGGTTGGCCGTTATCCTGCGCGGAGATGAAGCGCTTCTGATCCATCACATCGCGCAGGACCCGGCCGCGCCTCCGCCAAGTCAAGTCTCCGAAATTCTTCCCTCACGCCGCGCAGACTCGATGCATTTGCTTCGCTTCTGTCCGCACCGTTTACTGAGGCGAGTGAAGCCGCAACGAATCAAGGTCAACGACCGGATGCAACAAGGCTATGCCTATCTCCTCACCAAACCGATTGGAAGGGATTTTGCGTCCGGTTTTCAACCGCAACTGACCCCGAAACAGATGCTGCGCCTCGGCGTTTTCGGCGGCAAATACATGACCGATTGCGAGAGGGAATTCCCGGCGGACTGGTTTACCAAGGCGAAACTCTGCCCGGAGCGACACGACCCGGCGCTGAACCTTTTCGGGGTCAACGCTTCTCAGCCGCTCGCGGTCTGGCAAGCCAAAGGCTGGATTTATGACGAAGATCCGCGTGGCTGGTTCCAATGGTATTGCCGCTATTACCTTGGGCGTCGCGGCCCGGATGATGAGCGCCAGATCAAACGCTGGCGCGCGGTCCGCCGCCATATCGGGCAGCTGAAAAAGAATTGCCGGCGCGGCGACCTCGCCTGCCGCCCGCGGCAGCGCCAGGCCCTGCTCCATTGGGCCTACGATTCGCGCGAAATCTGACTCGTTAGGCAAAACCTGCGTTCGCCGCGCTGTAGACGCCTCCCTCTGGGAGGCGCGGGCTGGAGCGAGACCGAAAGTACAGCGGTCCCGTCCCCTCGCGCTTCGCAGAGCGAAGCGTCTACAGCGCCGCGTCGGTCGCAACGCTGCTCGTTAGGCGGCGCTCAGACTGGCGCAGTAGGTCGCATACATCGCGTTGCTGATTTCGACCAGCCGCTCCTGGATCTGGGTCAGGTATTCATGCAGACCAAACTCAAAAATCTCTCCGATCGTGGCGTAATCAATGTCCGAGCGCAGACGCCCCGAAAGCCGCTCCGCTTCGTTGGCATAGCGGCTCTCATCGACCCCAGAGATGCGGTGAAGCGCGGCATCGAGGGAATCGACGCAGAAGCGGATCGAGCGCGGAAATTCCTGATGGGTAATGAGGAATTCCGCCACCTTCCAAGGCGCAACCTGGCTGACGTAAAGTTTGCAGTAAGCCTCGAGCGCGCTGCACGATTTCAGGACCGCCATCCATTGAATGGTGTCGATATTGCCGCCGACGTTTTCCCCCGTCGGCAGGAGGATGTGATACTTCACGTCGAGGATGCGTGACGTGCTGTCGGCCCGTTCCAAGATCCGGCCGATGCGGATGAAATCCCAGCCTTCCCCATGCGTCATGGTCGCGTCTGAAACGCCCTGGAAAAGATGCGAGCCAAAAATCACGCGGATGAAAAATTCATGCGGGCTTGTCGCGAGCAATTGTCTCGCCTCATTGCTCTGGACGAAGAGATAGAGCCGGTTGATTTGCTCCCACATCTCGCTCGAGATCTGTTCGCGGGTGGTGCGGGCATTCTCGCGCGCGAGGGTGAGACAGGAGACGATCGAGTTCGGGTTCTTTTGTTGCAGGGTCAGGAACTCGGTCACGGTTTCTTCGTTTGCCGTCTCGTAGAGCGAATCGAAAAGATCGGTTTCCTCGAGAGTGGCAATGACCGGCGCCCAATGTTGCATGGCGTCGGCTTCGCCTCCCAGATCGAGCAGGAGCTGCAAATTGACATCGAGAATGCGGGCGTCGTTTTCCGCCCGCTCGATGTAACGGCTCATCCAATAAAGTGAATCCGCGACCCGGCTTAGCATGGCTTAGTTTCCTTCTTCATCCTCCACCACCCAGGTGTCCTTGCTCCCGCCCCCCTGCGAAGAATTCACCACCAGGGAACCGGCCCGCAACGCTACTCTCGTTAGGCCACCGGGAATGATCGTGACCTTCTCCCCGTAGAGGATGTAAGGCCGCAGATCGACGTGCCGTCCCTGCAGCGAATCCTCGCAGAAAGAAGGCGAACGCGAGAGAGCGACGATCGGTTGCGCGATGAAATTACGCGGGTCCTGGCGGATTTTGCCGGCAAACTCCTCCCTTTCCGCTGCCGTCGACTGTGAGCCGATCAGCATCCCGTAACCGCCGCTCTCGTTGGCCGACTTCACCACCAGCTCGGGGAGATGTTCGAGGATGTATTTCTGATCGTTAGGCTGGGAGGCGAGGTAGGTCGGGACATTTTCCAGGATCGGGTCCTGATCGAGATAATAACGAATCATCTTCGGCACGAAATGGTAGATCACCTTGTCGTCCGCCACTCCCGTGCCGATGGAATTCGCCAGGCTGACGCAGCCGCAGCGGTAGGCATCGATCAATCCCGGCACGCCCAGCCCGGAATCTTTGCGGAAAACGCGCGGATCTAGAAAATCATCGTTGATCCGCCGATAGATGACATCAACGCGCTTCAATCCCTTCGTCGTCCGCATGTGGACGCAGCCATCCTGCACGACCAGATCGCGGCCCTCGACGATTTCGATCCCCATCGAGCGGGCGAGAAAGGAATGCTCGTAATAAGCCGAGTTATAAATCCCGGGAGTAAGCAGAACGACGGTGGGCGCGTCCGCCGTCGGCGCGATGTAACGCAGCGCGTTCAACAAATTCTGGCTGTAATCCTCCACCGGCCGCACCCGGTATTCGGAGAAGAGGGTGGGAAAAATCCGCTTCATCGTCTGCCGATTCTCGAGCACATAGGAGACGCCCGAGGGACAGCGCGCGTTATCTTCCAGGACGAGATAATTGCCCGTCCGGTCGCGGATGAGATCGGTCCCGCAAATGTGAATGTAGATATTCCGGGGGACATCGAAATTCATGAACTCGGGCCGAAAGTGGGCCGCTTCCCAGACGATCTGTTTCGGGATCACGCCGTCGCGCAGGATGTTTTGTCCGTGATAAATGTCGTGCAGGAAGAGATTGAGCGCGGTGATGCGCTGGGTCAGGCCCCGCTCCACCAACTCCCATTCCTGCGCCGGGATGATGCGCGGGATGAGGTCGAAGGGAAAAATCCGCTCTGTTCCCTGGTCGTCGTCGTAGACCGTGAAAGTCACTCCCTGGCTGAGAAAACTCGCCGCGGCCAGGTCGCGTTTCCGTTCGAAATCCGCCGCCCCCATTTCCTTGAAGGTCGCGAGCAACCTGCTGTAATGAGGCCGTACCACGCCCGGGGCGGAAAACATCTCGTCGAAGAAATCGTCGACCTTGTATTGAGAAAAGAGGTCGGACATTGGAGTAATCACTTTGTCAGTGCAGTCGAGTCACGCAATGAAAAATGGATCGTGCGCGGTCAGTCATGAAGATGCCTGCGCCCGGGTCGCGGCGCGTTTTGACGAGCGCTGGCTGCGCATTTATGCCGGCCGCAAACTGCGCAGCGACCCGATCTTCCCCGCTGCCTACGAGTTGTTTGGCCCATCGGATCAGCCCCTCCTCGACGTCGGCTGCGGTGTCGGGCTCCTCCCCTTTTATTTGCGCGAGCGCAATTTCCTCCCGCCGATCAGCGGGTTCGACCGCGACGGGCGCAAGATCGAGCGCGCCAATGCCGTGGCCCGGGGTATCTACCGCGACCTCGAGTTTTTCGAGCGCGACGTGAGCGAGCCGATCACTCGTGGCGGCAACATCGTCCTCTTCGATCTCCTGCATTATCTTCCGCCTAACGATCAGGCGCGGCTCCTGGCCCGGCTCGCGGAACGCGTCGCGCCCGGCGGCACTCTTGTCATTCGCGATTGTCCGCGCGACCAGAACGCGCGCTTTTGGCTAACCAACCTGGCGGAACGCTTCGCCCAGGGCACGACCTGGAACATGAAAACGGCGCTCCATTTTCCGAGCCGGGAAAAGATTGTCGCCGCCTTTCCCGAGCAGGAGTTTTCCCGCCGCGTCACGCCGCTTTGGGGCCGGACGCCTTTTAATAATCACCTCTTCATTTTTCGCCGGCACCTGTCCGCAACTGTTCCGGCCGGGGCAGGACACAGCGGTAATTAGCGTTCGTTAGGGCAGTCAGCGTCAGCTCGAGGCAGCGCGGATGAAAGTCCGGGTCGGTCGCGGTGCGGTGGCCTTCGTGCAAGAGCAGAATCGCCCCCGGTTTTACTCCGCGCATGATCCGGGCTGCCACTGCTTCCGGCCGCTGGCTGACGGTGTCGAGCCCGCGCACGGTCCAGCCGATCAGGCGCAGGTTGCGCCGGGCGAGCGCGGGATGGACGAAGAAATTCTTCATCCCCGCCGGGGAGCGAAAGCAGGGTGCGGCGATGCCCTGATCGATCTCGGAAGCAATTCGCCCGGGGGGTAGGCACCAAAAGGTCGCGCTCGGATGCGAAAAAGTGTGATTCGCCATTTCGTGCCCGGCCGTCCGGATCGCGTTTAGTTCGTTAGGGAACTTTGCCGCCCTTTGGCCGATGACGAAGAAGGTCGCGCGGGCGTCGAACCGTTGCAGGATTTCGAGCAGGCGCGGGGTGTGCACGGGATCGGGCCCGTCATCGATCGTGAGCCAGACTTCGCGCTCCCCCGTTTCAAAACGGGTCACGACCGGCCCCAGCCATTGGCAATTCGCGACCAGGGTCGGGAAGAGGATGAGCATGTGGGAAAGAAAGAGAACGCCCAGCGCGAGGAAGGGATGAAAGGCGACCGTCATGATGAAAAAAATCGCGGCGAGCAAGGCAAAGCCAAGAATGAAGCGCCGATTGAGCTCAGGCTTCATGGCGCACTTTCTCGAAGAGGAGGGCGAGCAGGTTGAGACCGAGGAGGCCGAGCCAGAGCACGCCTATCGATTTCACCCAGTCGCACTCGTCGCGCAGGAAATGGAGCGCGATCAACGTGGTCAGGGTCATGATGACGGCGTGCTGGAACGGGTTGTTCGTCCGCGCGGAGTAAAGTCCGAGCCGCCGGAGCCCGGCGGCGATGAGCGCGTTGACGTAATAGAGAAAGAGAAACGCCACCCACATCATGACGGGCACGAGGAAGAGAATCAGCCCCTGCAACGCCTCGGGCCTAACGAGTGGAAGCAAAGCGCGGGTGGTGGCCACACAACTGATCGCGAAAACAAGAATGCCCACCCCGTAGGCTTCCCAGGCGCTGAATTCCGCCCGGCGCGGCTTGCGTCCGAGAAGCCGCGCCGCTACCCGCGGCAGGGCGAAGGCGTAGCCGATCTGGTTTGGGGCGGGATCGTTCATTGCTCCGGAAAAATCGGGACTAACGAAAACCATTGCGACCAGTTTGGCCTGATCGCGATTTCCAAGGTCTGGCCCCACGCGCGCAGCGCTTCCTCGATCGTGCTCTCGCGATCGCGTTCTGTCCGCAGACAATGGATCGGCGCGCGCGCGATGATTTTGTAATGATGGAAAGAGGTCCGCACGATGAAGAGTGGATAAATCGGAACCTGCGCGACGAAGGCGAGCATGAAGGGTCCGTCCGGCAGGCGCACTTCTTCACCGAACAAACGGGCCGCGCGCTGTGAGACATGCCCGACCGCGCGGTCGCCCTGGATTGAGACGATCTCGCCCTGGCGGATGGCGTTGAGCAACTCCAGCGGGAGCGCCATGCTCGAGGTGTTGTAGGCGACCTTGACCGCTCCCGCCCCGGCGCGCTCGAGTGACTCGTCGAGATGGCGCGCGGTTTGGGCGTCGGCCTCCGGCGCGCGCACCATCCGGATCTCGCGCTGAAAACGCAGCGCGAATACCGCCGCGCCCAGGTCGTAATTTCCCATGTGCGCGGTGAGCAGGATCGCGCCTTTGGCAGCGGCCAGTTGCTCGAGGAATTCCGCTCCCTCCACCTCGTAGGCGAATTCGGTTTGGGCCAGTTTGTGATCGGCCGCGTCCGAGATCGTCCAGGCAAAGTTGTAAAGCGTGAGCCAGGCGCGGCCAAGATTGAGGATCGGATTCGAGCCCGGAAGCACCACTCGCAGGTTACTCAGGATGGCGCGCCGGGCGGGCGCGGCGAGAAAGAAGAAAAAGATCGTCCAGAAGAAGATCATGACCGGCCGGAGATAGAACGGCACGTTCGTTAGGCCGAAGTCGAGGTAGTGCCGCCAAGCGACGCCGCGGACCGCGAAGCGGCGAAACCAGGGGCGAGAGTCGATCATAAGTTAGCTTGTGCAGACTGATTTGGTTTGGCGATGCAGTTGGTAGGGCGAGACTCCGTCGAGCCTGAGGGGCGCTCGGTTCAGCAGCCAGATTCTCGCTCCGGCTCGACGGAGTCTCGCCCCACCGTCAAACGGCAAGCGATCCTAGGCCTCCGCCGCCGCTCGCGCGGGCGCTCCGACCCCTTGTTTTCGGCTGGCAAAGAGAAAGCGCAGGTTGCGCACCTCCGCTCCCCACCAGCGGAAGAGGCCTTTGCGGATCAATTTGTGCAGCCGAAAATCGGGCACGAAGCCGTCGTAGAGTTCGCGCCAGCCCGCGTTGTGCGCGCCGCAGGCGCCGTACGCGATGCGGTTTTTCGCGAGGGCGACGAGGCGCCGGTTGTAGAACTTCATCATCCCGGCAAAGAGCCGGCCCGGCACGCCCTCAAACGGCAACTGAAGAAAAGCCTGCTCCGGGTTAGCGTAAGCCGGCCTAACGAGTCCGACAAAATAAGTCCCGACATCGAGCAGGAGCGCGGCTGACATCAGATCGGCTTCGCCCATGTAATAATATTTGTCCTGGTAAAGCGTCTCGAACCATTGCCGGTAGGTGGTGACGAATTGCTCGTTGTAATAAAGCCGTCGCGCGCTCATATCCTCTCCGCCTAACGATCGCAGGACGAGATCGCTCACGACCGAAGTGGTGTAGGCGCAAAGATCGAGCCCCGGACTGTAAAGCGGATCGATGAAACTGGCGGCATCACCCGCGATCGCCCAGCCCTCGCCGCAGACCTGGGCGCTGTAGTAGGGGAGGGCGGAATAGGCGCGCGCGTCGTGCTCGACCACTTTTGCCTCGCGAAAAATCTCGCGGCCGACCGGATGACTCCGAATGTGTTCGTGCAGCCTTTCTCCCAGGCTCGGGCCGGCCGGGAGAGTGAAAAGCCGGCTGTCGTAAACCAGGCCGGCGCTGAAATCGCCCCCCTTGAGCGGGATGATCCAGCACCACCAGCCCTGGCCCATGAGATGGTTCGTCGCCCAGGCCCGACCGGTCCGCGCGGCGGCGGCGTAACCGGGAAATTTTTCCCGCCACTCGTAGCTGTCCCAATCTTTCACCCCGGTGAAGCGCGCCCAGACGGCATTGATCGGGTGGTCGGTGTTCTGGCGGAAATGCCCGAGCTTGCGGGCGAGAAAGGCTGCGCGTCCGCTGGCATCGACGACCCAGCGGCAACGCACTTCGCGCTCTTCGCCCTCGACGTTTATGCCTAACGATTGGCCATCCGCGCCGGCCAGTTCGCAGCGTGTCACCTTGGCCGGCTGCCAGACTTCGCAGCCGGCGGCCCGCGCCTGCTCGAGGAGGTGGGCATCGAGTTTCGCGCGATCGACCTGGAAAGTCGGCAGGCGCGCCTGATAGCGGGCACCGATTTCCACGCAGTCGTCAAACGGCTGGTCGGAACGATTGGCGAACCAGAGCCGGAGGCCTTGTTTCGGAAGTTGTTCGTGCCCGAGGTAGCTCGTCAGGCCAAGAATCCTGGTCAGGAAACAGCTGCTCACCTCAGTCGTCGATTCGCCCACTTTGCGATCGAACTCGGTCGCTTTCTCGACGATCAAAATGCGCGTCTCGGGTCGCTGCCGTTTCAGCAGCAGGGCCGTGGCCGCGCCGGAAAAAGCGCCGCCCACGATCGCGACGTCGAACTCGGAAACCATCAGGAGGATGATGGACTGCCGCCCCCGGAAACGCAATGATGCCGGCAAGGAAGGGCGCTTTGTAAGCGCCCACGGCGGTTGCAAACCGCCGCTCCTTGCTGCTTAGCTCCTCATGCTCCTAACCAACGGACGTCTGATTTTTCCTGACCGGATCGCGGACGGACTTTCGCTCCGGGCGGAACGCGGCCGGATCGTGGAAATCGGCGCGCTCGCCCCGGGCGGGGGCGAAGAGGTCGTCGATCTGGCGGGTAATTTCCTCGCTCCCGGCTTCATCGATTTGCACGTCCACGGAGCGGTCGGGCGGGACACGATGGAGGGAACGCCGGAAGCGTTTCAGGCCATCTGCGACTACCACGCCGGCGGGGGGACGACCTCGCTTCTTCTCACCACCGTGACCGCGCCGATGGAGGAAATCGTGCGCGTGCTGGGCGCGATCGAAAATGCCACGGGGAAGATCCCGCAACTGCGAGGGGCGCATGTCGAGGGGCCCTTCATCTCGCGCGAGAAGCACGGGGCGCAGCGGACCGATTTCATCTCCGAACCGCGCCCGGAGCTGGTTGCGGCCTTGCTCGAAAATGCCGGGCCGATCAAACGCGTCACGCTCGCGCCAGAGCTACCAGGCGTGCCCGAGCTGATCGCGCGCCTAACGAAAAGCGGAATCGCGAGCAGTGGCGGACACAGTAACGCGTGGGAGGAAGAGGCGCGGGCCGGCTTTGAGCGCGGGATGCGGCAGGTCACGCACACTTTTAACTGCATGTCGTCCCTTCGCCGCCGCGCCGGCGAACGGGTCGCCGGGCTGCTCGAGTTTGCCCTGAGCGAGC
This sequence comes from Chthoniobacterales bacterium, assembly GCA_046593335.1. Classification (GTDB taxonomy): domain Bacteria; phylum Verrucomicrobiota; class Verrucomicrobiia; order Chthoniobacterales; family UBA10450; genus Palsa-1392. The sequence continues at coordinate 11,009 of JBKJNW010000010.1, forward strand.
CGGAGATTTTCTGCGAACTGATCGCCGACGGGCATCACGTCGGGACAACGCTGATGCGGATGCTTTACCGAGCGAAAGGCGCGGCCGGAATCTGCCTCGTAACGGATGCCACCGCCGGGGCCGGTTTGCCTAACGAGAGCCGTTTCGATCTTGGCGGGGCCGAATGCCTGGTGCGCGATGGGGCCTGCTGGATGGCGGACGGCTCGGCCCTCGCCGGCAGTGCCGCGCGCATGATCGATCTCGTTAGGCAAATGGTCGAGGTGGTGGGGGTGCCGCTCGAGGAAGCGATCCGGATGGCGACGGAAACGCCGGCCCGCGCGATGGGCTGGAAAAGCAAGGGCGTAATGGAAACGGGCGCGGACGCGGATTTGGTGATTCTAACTCCGCAACTGGAGGTTGTTGCGACCGTGATTGGCGGCGAAATTAACCGCAGAGGACGCTGAGCACGCAGAGATTCTGAGAAGCACCGGAAAATCCGACCTGTCCTCTCTCTGCGCTCTCCGCGTCCTCTGCGGTTAAACAGAAGTCTTAGAGCTGCGAGCGGAAAGGGAGCATGAGCCACTCCGTCGCCCTCTCCCAAAGCGAGCGATTCTTGAACTGCTCGTAGGTGTATTCGGTCGATTGCTTGAGGTCGCTCTCGAACATCGTCTCCATCGTCTGGCCAAATCCCTTGTCGTAGATCGCCAGGTCCAGCTCCTCGTTAATCTCGGAGGAGCGCGGATCGAGATTCGAGGAGCCGACCATCGAGAACATCCCGTCGACCACCATCGCCTTGGTGTGAATCATGGTCGGCTGGTATTCAAAAATCTTCACCCCGCCCTCCAGCATTTTTCCATAGGCAGCGCGGCCGGCGCTTTTCGTCAGCGGCTGATCGTTATGCTGCCCCGGCACGATGAGGCGGACGTCGACCTTCCGTTTCACCGCCTGGACGAGGAGCTCGACCTGTTGCTCGCTCGGCGTGCAGTAGGCGTTGGTAATCCAGATCCGCTTTTCCGCGGCGGCGAAGGCGACGGCCATGGTCAGCGGCACCGGCGCCATGGAGAAGGAATGCGAAGCGATGAGTTGCCCCTTGATCTCGCCGGCGGGAGCAAGGGCGGGGAATTGATCGGCCCCGCTCAGGGTTTCGCCAAAGGTTTTGATCCAATGTTCCTCGAAGGCGTTTTGCAATGCGCTCACGAGCGGACCTTCCACGCGCACCTGCACGTCGTGCCAATGCTTCTCATCCTGGGCGTGGCCGGACCATTGATCGGCAAACCCGACCCCGCCGGTGAAGCCGACTTTGCCGTCGACCACGAGCGCGCGGCGATGCGAGCGGCGATTGGTGCGATCGATCCGCCAGGAAAGGAGCGGATGGTAGTAGGCAAATTTGCAGCCCGCATCCTTCATCATTTGGACATCGGAATTATCCAGGCTCCAACCGGAGCCGACGCCATCGAGCAGGACGCGCACTTCGACGCCGGCGCGCGCGCGCTCGATCAGGGCATCGCGAAAGAGATGCCCGGTAGCATCGGAGTAAACAATGTAGGCCTGAAAATTTACCGTTTTCTTCGCGCCATGGACGGCGTTGAGCATGGCGGGGAAATAGGCGTCGCCATTTTGCAAAAGCTCGAGCTTGTTCCCGGTCAGTGGCACCGGATCATAAAGCGCGAGGGCGGAGCCGAAGAACTCCGGATCGCTCACCGCGAAGGTGTGCTCAATGCGGTACTCGATCACGTGCCGGCGGACGAAGAAGATGCTGAAGACGGCGACGAGCCCGAGAAAGGCGAGGAAAATGGCGGCCCATTCCAGGACTTCCAGTTCCAACGGACCGAACTTTTTCTTCTTCCGGGTGCGCGCCATGGGCGGGAGTGTAGCGGCGGCCGTGCCGGCCGCAAAGGGTTGAGATTTTCGGCGACGCCTTCCCTCAACCTTTTGCGGCGACGTCTGTGATCCTGCGGGCGACACGCCCGCCGGCTATACCGCAGGATTTGCGCGCGAGGGCGGGTGAGAGTTTCTTGTTCTCCGCCGCCGGGTTGCCGCGCGGCTTTTCTGCCATGCCGAACCGCGCCAGCTCATCCAGCCCCACGCCGCCGGCCAATATCGTGCCGATGCCTTCGCCTAACGAGACAGCGAAGCGCACTTTCTCCGATCCGAAAAATTTCATCAACCGCGAGCTGAGCTGGCTCGAGTTCAATCGCCGCGTCTTCGAGGAAGCGCAGGACCGGGCCCAGCCCCTGCTCGAGCGGGTCAAATTCCTCGGGATCGTGAGCTCGAACCTGGACGAGTTTTTCGAGATCCGGGTCGCCGGCATCAAGCAGCAGATCGCGAGCGAAACGAGCGATGTCGGGCCCGACGGGATGAGCCCGACCGCGACCTTTGAGGCGATCGAGCGCGTCGCGCACGAGATGGTGGCGGAGCAATACGCGCTTTGGAACAAGGAGATCCAGCCCCTCCTGCGCGAGCATCAGATCGTGATTCATCACATGGCGGATCTGAGCGCCAAGCGCGCCGCCTGGGCCCGGCGTTATTTCCAGCAGGAAGTTTTCCCGATGCTGACGCCGCTCGCGGTCGATGCCAGCCATCCTTTCCCACAGCTCCTGAATAAGAGCCACAATCTGCTCGTTAGGGCGCGAGCCAAAAAAGGCGGCGAACCGATGCACGCCATCGTCCAGGTGCCGCGCGCCGTCTCGCGTCTCATCCATATTCCGCGGAGCGACAAGAGCGACGAAAGCTGGAACTACATTTACCTCGCCTCGCTCATCAAACAGCACGTAGCCGATCTCTTTCCCGGCCTCATCCTCGATGGCGTGCACGCCTTCCGCGTGACCCGGAACAGCGACCTCTACGTCGACGAGGAAGAGGCGGACAATCTCCTCCGCAGCATCGAGCAGGAGCTGCGGCGCTCGAGCCGGGGCAATGCCGTCCGCCTCGAGGTGGAGGCCGATTGCCCTAACGACTTCTCCAGGTTGCTCCTGGAATTTTTTAACCTGACCGAAGCCGACCTCTACAAGCTCGATGGCCCGCTTTCCATGACCCACCTCGCGCCCCTGGTCGCGAACGACGCCTTTGCCAAGTTGAAGGACCGCGTCTTCCAGCCCGCGCGCGACCCGCTCCTGCCGCCGCACGCCGATCTTTTCGAGGCCATGCGCAAACAGGACATTTTGCTCCATCATCCCTACGAGAGTTACGACCCGGTGGTCGAGCTGGTGGAAAGCGCGGCCAAAGATCCGCTCGTCCTTGCGATCAAGATCACGCTTTACCGCACGAGCGGCGATTCGCCGATCGTGGAGGCGCTGATCGATGCCGCGAGCAACGGCAAACAGGTGACCGCGCTGGTCGAATTGCGGGCGCGCTTCGACGAGGCGGCCAATATCCAGTGGGCGCGGCGTCTGGAAGAATCCGGCGCGCACGTCGTCTACGGCGTGGTTGGATTAAAAACGCACTGCAAGATGCTCCTCGTCGTTAGGCGCGACCCGGACCGGCTCCGCCAGTATGTCCACCTCGGGACGGGAAATTACCATCCCAAAACGGCCCGCATCTACACCGATTTCAGTCTCTTCACGACCGCGCCCGCCTTGACCGAGGAAGTGGCGATCGTCTTCAACACCCTGACCGGGCTGGCTGGCTACCCGGGCTTGAAGAAGCTGCTCGTCGCGCCCTTCGATCTGCACCAGCGGCTGATCGATTTGATTGAACGCGAGCGCGGCCATGCCGCCGCCGGGAAGCCGGCCCGAATCGTGGCCAAGCTCAACTCCCTCGTCGACCAGGAGGTGATCGAAAAACTTTACGAAGCCTCCTGCGCCGGAGTGAAAATCGACCTGATCGTGAGGGGGATCTGTTCTCTCCGGCCGAAAATCCCGGGGCTGAGCGAAAACATCCGCGTCATCAGCATCGTTGGGCGTTTTCTCGAGCACAGCCGGATTTATTATTTCCAAAACGACGGTGCGTCTGATCTCTACCTCGCGAGCGCGGATTGGATGCCGCGCAATTTTTATCGCCGGGTCGAAATCGCCTTCCCGATCGAGGCGCCGGAGTTGCATCATGAAATCATCGCCGAGGTCCTGCCGCGTTTCCTGACCGACTACGGCAAGGCGCGCGAGCTTCAGCCCGATGGCAGCTACGTGCGGCTGAAGCCGGAAGAGGGCGCGCCCCGTTCCCAGGCCCAGCTCCAGTTTCGCGAACATTCGCGCCGGCAGGCGAAAAAGCTGGCCGATAAACAAAGCGCCGCCAAGATGCGCTTGTCGCCGATCCGAAAATTGCCTAACGAACGCGCATGAAAAAAATTCTCGTGGTCGACGTCGGCGGTTCCAACGTCAAGCTTATGATTTCGGCGAAGGAGAAACGGAGAAAATTTCCCTCCGGCCCCAATCTTTCGCCGCGAGCGGCGGTGGCGCAGATCAAGAAAGCGACGAGCGATTGGAGCTACGACGCGATTGCGATCGGCTTTCCCGCGCCGGTGCGCGAGGGCAAGATCGCGCGCGCACCGAAGCATCTCGGGAAAGGCTGGGTCGGATTTGATTTCACCAAAGCGCTGGGGAAACCGGTCCGCCTGATCAATGACGCCGCGCTTCAGGCGCTGGGGAGTTATCACGGCGGTGGGCGGATGCTTTTCCTCGGGCTCGGGACCGGGCTGGGCTCGGCCCTCGTCTGGCAGGGTCACGTTCTCCCGCTCGAGTTCGGCGATCTGCCTTACCAGGACGAATACATCATCGAGGACTGGCTTGGGGACGAGGGGTTGGCGCAGATTGGGCGGAAAAATTGGCTGCGTGAAACGAACTACGCGATTCAGCAATTGAAGCTGGCGGTGGTCGCCGACTACATCGTCCTCGGCGGCGGTAACGCGCGCCTGCTCGAGACGCTTCCGGCCGGGGTCGAACTCGGGCACAACCGCTATGTTTACCCGGGCGGGGTCCGGCTTTGGGAAGACGATCCGAAAGCGAAGCGCCCGCGCTGGCAAATCATGTAGGAGTCGTTAGGCAGAAGCGCTCATGCGGGCTTACCACGACCTTTTACGGCTCGTCCTCGAACACGGGAAAACGCGCACCGATCGCACCGGCACCGGGACGCTTTCAGTTTTTGGGGCGCAGGCGCGCTTCGATCTGCACGAAACTTTTCCCCTCCTGACGACGAAAAAGCTTCATCTGAAGTCGATTATTCACGAGCTCCTCTGGTTTTTGCGGGGCGACACTAACGTCGCCTATCTCCAGGAACGTGGGGTCAGCATCTGGAATGAGTGGGCCGACGAAAAAGGCGACCTCGGCCGGGTTTACGGCGCGCAGTGGCGCGACTGGCGCGGGCCGAACGACGAACGGATCGACCAGATCGATCGAGTGATCGAGCAGATCAAAAAAAATCCTGACAGCCGCCGGCTGATGGTCACGGCCTGGAACCCGGCCGAAGTGGACGCGATGGCGCTGCCGCCCTGCCATGCGCTCTTTCAATTTCACGTCCAGGATGGGGCGCTCAGTTGCCAGCTTTACCAGCGCAGCGCCGATCTTTTCCTCGGGGTTCCGTTCAACATCGCGAGCTACGCCTTGCTCACGATGATGGTGGCGCAGATTTCCGGCCTAACGAGTGGTGAATTCATTCACACTTTTGGCGATCTCCATCTTTACCGGAACCACCTCGAGCAGGCGCGCGAGCAATTGGCGCGCGCACCGCGGCCGCTCCCGCGGATGGAATTGAATCCGGCGGTGAAAAACATCCACGATTTCCAATTCGAGGATTTCACCCTCGTCGGTTACGACCCTCATCCTGCGATCAAGGCGCCGATCGCGGTCTAATCAGCCGCGGAGGGCGCAGAGAAAGAAATTAATTTTGTCTTCCTCTGCGTCCTCTGCGATCTCTGCGGTTAGTTAATGAACCTGACGGAATTGCAAAGGCTCTACGATCAGCCGCTCTTTGATCTCATCTCACAGAGTCGCGTCGTCCACCTGGAACATTGGCGCGGCGAGCAGGTGCAGCGCTGCAGTTTGCTCTCGATCAAGACCGGCGGCTGCAGCGAAGACTGCTCTTACTGCGCGCAGAGTGCGCATTATTCCACGGGGCTGGAACGCGAGGAGTTGATGCCGGTGGCGGAAATCATGAGCGCCGCGCAACGGGCCCGGGCGCAGGGGGCGACCCGCTTCTGCATGGGCGCGGCCTGGCGCGGAGTGCGCGACGGGACGGCGAAATTTGAGCAGGTGCTAGAGACGGTGCGCGAGGTGAGCCAACTCGGGATGGAGGTCTGCGTCACCCTGGGCGAGATCGGGCCGGGCGAAGCGCGCAAACTGAAGGAAGCGGGGGTGACCGCTTACAATCACAACATCGATACTTCGCCGGAATTTTATCCCGAGATCGTCAGCACCCACACGTTTGAGAATCGCCTAACGACGATTGCGGCGGTGCAGGAGAGCGGGATGTCGGTCTGTTGCGGGGGGATCGTCGGGATGGGCGAAAGCGCGGCCGACCGGCTGCGCATGATCGAGGTCCTGAGCAATTTCGACCCGCAGCCGGAGAGCGTCCCGATCAATTGCCTCATGGCGATGCCGGGCACGCCGCTGGCTAACCAGCCGCCGATTGACATTTTCGATCTCGTCCGGCTGATCGCAGTGACCCGTCTCGCCATTCCCAAAGCGCGGGTCCGGCTGGCCGCTGGGCGCACCCGGCTTTCTCGCGAAGGCCAGGCGCTCTGTTTTTTCGCCGGGGCGAACTCGATTTTCTACGGCGACAAACTGCTGACGGCGGCGAATCCGGCGGCCGATGCCGACGTCACTCTCCTGCGCGAACTCGGGCTGGTGGTTGCGCCTAACGAACCGGCCGACGCGTTGTAAGCGCGCTCTTTTCGGGCTCACGAAAGGGATTTCGCAATCCGCCGCAAGCGCGCGGATGCGGCGGAAATTTTGCATTGACGGTTAAATCTCCCCCGCTAGTCTCGCCGCGATGAAAGCCATCCTGGGTTCGCTTCTCTGCCTCGTACTTTGCGCCTCCGAATGTTTCGCAATCAAAGGCGGACCTCCCTATCCCACGAGCACCAACATCATCGGCACCTACGCCGGGGTGCTCCAGCCGGCTTTTGACCCGACCGATCCCTTTTCCGCCAATTCGTTAGGCGTCTATACCCTCGGCATTCCTTCGAGCGGCGCTTCCAGCGGCACCTTCCTCATGTTCACCCGCGGGCGCGTTTTCGGGGGCACGATCCAGGGAGTGGGCGATACCACTAACGGCACCATCACCGCCCTGCTCGACGCCAGTTTTAATTATACCCTGAGTTTTCTAGATGGCTTGGGCCAGCTCCAATCGATCCAAGTGACCGCGAGCGTGAACGGCCCCTTGAACGCTAAGGTTGTGCCGACCCGTAGCCCGTTCGCAATTTCGAGCGCAAAAGTCAAAGGCACCGCCACGGTTTTTATTTCCAATGGGGCGGTCGAAAACAATGGCGACCCAACGATCGAAGGGACGCTCTCGCTCGACGTCATGGGCTTCAAGCAGTCCAACGCCGACCCAGGTGCGGGCACGCTCACGCCTCCCACGGGCTAACGAGCCGGACGGATGACCACTCGCCGCCCGGCGGCCGCTTTTACCCTCCTCGAGCTTCTTATTGCCCTCGTCATCATCGGCATTCTAACGACGCTGCTGATCCCGGTCTACGGGCATCTGCGGGAGCGCGCGCAAAAGGTGCAGTGCATGGCCAACTTGCGCGGCCTTTACGTCGGGACGGAATCCTACGTCCAGCGCAACGGCAGCTGGCCGCAAATCTTCCTCAAGAATTATCCGGAATCGGAGGACTACGCCAACGCCTGGGTGGCGGCGCTCGAGCCCTTTGGAGTGGAGCGGCGCACTTGGATTTGTCCGACGATCCAGGGACTGTTGCACGATCCCGACTACAACGACCCGACGAAAGCCCGACTCGATTACGTCTCGACTGGTTTCGACGACAAGCCGACCTCGCCCCATCAATGGCCGCGCCAGCCCTGGTTTATCGAGACCGGCGACGTCCACGGCAACGGCAATCTGATCATTTTCGCCGATGGCAGCATCGCCGAGACGAACGACATTCTGCCGAAATAAAGCCGTTGGGTTCAGATATTTGTATTGACATCTTTTTCTGGCGGACAGCCTAATTGCGGGTTACCGCAGCCCCACGAGATATTCCCGACCCGCTTCAGAGGGTGGATCGCGCCGGCCTTGTCGAGAGAGGCTCCGGTTAATCGGAGGTCTCAAATATGAAAAGGTTTCGGCTCGTCTCAGTAGCCGGAAGTCTGTTGCTCTCTCGGGCCACGGTTTCCAGTGCTCGCCAGCGACAAATACCTGCCACCAGTCTGACAATTGCTTTGCGATGCGAATTTATCATCCCGCTCGCCCTGATTCTCGCAGGGTTTGCGCTTTCACCCAGAGCACGAGCCGTTGACCCGCCACCGGACGGCGGCTATCCGAATCAAAACACCGCTGAGGGTGAGAATGCGCTCTTCAGTCTCACGAGCGGCCTCGATAACACGGCAATCGGTTTTGATGCACTCTATAGTAACACAACCGGCTTCACTAACACCGCCACCGGTGAGTCTGCCCTCCATAACAACACAACCGGCTTCGAGAACACGGCCAATGGTGCGTTTGCGCTTCTTAACAACACAACCGGCGCCGGAAACACGGCCAACGGTGGTTATGCTGCGCTCTTTAACAACACCACCGGCAGCGGCAACATCGCTTTAGGTCATTCAGCCGGTTACAATCTCACCACGGGAGTAACAATATCGATATCGGCAACGTCGAGGTTGCAGCCGAATCAAGCGTCATCCGCATTGGAACGGATGGAAAGCAAACCGGGACCTACATCGCGGGTATCATGACGTCGCCGCTCGGTGTCGGCGTCGCCGTGATCATTAATCGCAATGGTCACTGGGCGTGAGAGCTTCATCAACGCGCTTCAAGGAAGCAATCAAACCGATGGACAAAGCAAGCGAAGCGATTCTTGCATTGAAACCGGTGACCTTCCGCTACAGGCAAGAGCTTGATCCTGCCGGCATCCCGCAGTTCGGTCTGGTCGCCGAGGAAGTTGAAAAAGTGGACCCAGATCTCGTGGTGGCTGATGAGAACGGCAAGCCCTTCACGGTTCGCTACGACGAGGTCAACGCGATGTTGCTTAATGAGTTCCTGAAAGAGCATCGAAATGTGGAGGAACAGCAAGCGGATATCTACCAGCTCAAGGAAGCTATCACACAGCTCACGGCGATCCTCAAAGAGCAGGCGTCGAAGATTCAGAAGGTGAGCGAACAGCTGGCAGCGAGCAAGACTGCCCCTCCGATGCCCGTCAATAATTAGTAACACTGTCTAAATCAAATCGATATACAGAGGACCAATCCATGCATCTATTATCAACTAACTGCTACGATAAACCCAAGTTACGGATCGACTTTGCACCGCAGCTTGCCTGTCATAGCGCTCTTCCTCGTTTCTTTGCCGATGGCTTGGGCCGAGGATCTTTTGCCGGGTCGATGGGATTCGAACGGCTGCGTGCTGCCTCCGGTTGGCCTTATTTCAGACCTGTAGTCGCAGAAAAGCCAACAGGCGAAAGAAGCATTCATATGTATGATTCAGATTCAGCTAACAAAGGCAACTTCGCTCCTCAGACTTCGATAAATAGCTCGCTCCGAAGGCATCGTAGAACCTTAGGTTCGCTGACTGCAGCATCGACGCTTTTATTTCTGCTGTTAGCCGCGGCGACCGTGTTCGGCGGCAGCGCAACTTGGAACGTCAATCCTTCTAGCACATATTGGGGTGGCGAGCCGAACTGGACACCGGCAACCGTGCCTCACCTGCCAGATGACACCGCCACGTTTGGCGTCTCTAACACCACTGACATCCTCGATGACGGATACCCAACCAGTAACACGATCAATGGCATCGTTTTTGATCCGGGGGCCAGCGCCTTCACGATCAGCATCGAGTCCTTCTCCTCTTGGGATCTTGACTTCACCTTCAGCGGCTTTGGTATCACGAACAATTCGGGCATCACGCAAAACCTCGTCACCGTATCCTCGTCCGGCTGTTGTGACAGCGGTGGAGTGATACAATTTACGAACAGCGCGACCGCGGGGGACCTGACTGTTTTCACCAACGCGGGGATATATACCGCGACGAAATTCTTCGACACATCAAGCGCTGGCAATTCCACGCTGATCGCCAACGGCCAAGGGTTCGGAGGTGCTGCCGGAACCATTCTATTTGATGGCGATTCCACCGGTGGCACAGCGCGGGTGGAGGTTTTCGACGATGGCACCCTCGACATCGGCGCCCACAATGCCCCAGGCGTGACGGTCGGCTCGATCGAAGGAACCGGAATAGTGACTCTCCGAAGCAATAATCTGGCCGTAGGCACCAACGACCATGATATGACGTTTTCTGGTGTGATTCAGGACGGTGGTGCGGGAGGCTCGATCACGAAGATGGGGCGGAAACGGTTGGTTCTCGCTATTGCCAGCACCTACAGCGGCGGCACGACAGTTAACGGTGGCTCCCTTTTCGTTCGTAACCGGCAGGGCTCCGCGACGGGCAGCGGGCCCGTTCAGGTGAACGCCGGCAAGTTGGGCGGCGGGGGAATCATCGCCGGCCCCGTGACGGTCGGAACCGCAAGCGGAAGTAGCTCGAACGCCGATCTGGCACCAGGCGATAAGGGAGTGCAGCCGGGGACTCTTACCATCTTGAGCCCGCTGACGTTTCACTCACACGGAAACTATCGCTTTGAGTTGAACGGAGATGACGCAACGGCGGACGAAGTCATCGCTAATGGTGTGACTATAAGAGCACGTGCGAATTTCCTGATTACCGACCTCGGCGCGGGGATATTGAGGAACGCGGAGCTCTACGACTCAACTAGCGGGATCTGGTCGGCGACCGGCAGCCTCGTCGTTAAGCGAAGTGGTCACTCCGCGACGCTTTTGCCTGATGGGACGGTGCTCGTAGCAGGCGGTAATGGAGGACCCGGTCCCAGCGCGGAACTTTACGATCCGGCGAGTGCGACGTGGAGCGCGACCGGCAGCCTCATTACAGCCCGCGGTGGTCATACAGCGACGCTCTTACCCAATGGGAAGGTGCTCGTCGCGGGCGGTAACCTGGGTTTCGGTCCGACTGCAAGCGCAGAACTTTATGATCCTGGGAGCAGAGCCTGGACGGCCACCGGCGATATGACCAGCGCGCGCTACTATCACACAGCCACCCTGCTCTCGAGCGGCAAGGTGCTCGTCGTAGGAAGTCCGGGCGTCGCCACCGCGGAACTCTACGATCCGGCCAGCGGCACATGGACTCTTACCGGCCGCCCTATTACTTCGCGCTGGGCCCACACAGCAACATTGTTGCCTGACGGGAAAGTGCTCGTCGCAGGAGGCTCCACCGGCATTGGCATCCCGACTGGCCTCACAGAACTCTACGACCCGCCGACTGGCACGTGGGCCGCCACCGGCCACTTGCGCGATGCACGCCAGGTCCACGCGGCGGCGCTTTTGTCCGACGGCAAAGTGCTTGTCGCAGGCGGCCAGGGGACGCGCATTAACGAGTTAACCAGCGCAGAACTTTACGACCCGGCGAGTGGGACCTGGATGATCACCGGCAGCCTCGCCACGCCACGCAGCTATTTCACGCAGACCTCGTTGCCCGATGGTAAGGTCCTCGCGGCAGGCGGTAACAATGGAATCCATTTCATGGAAGCCAGCGTCGAGCTATATGACCCAACGGACGGCACTTGGACCGCCACCGGCAGCCTCGACCCTGGACGTTATTATCATACGGCAAGCTTACTTCCCGATGGCAAGGTGCTTATCGTGGGTGGTGTTGGGTTCGGACTTCCGGTCGGCACAGTTTTTACCGCGATTAGCAACACATCTGCCACCCCGATCAACGGCACTTTTGCCAACCTGCCCGATGGTTCCACCGTCTTCGCGGGAGGGAAGAGCTGCCAGGTGAGCTACTCCGGCGGTGACGGGAACGATCTCACTCTGACGGTAGTTCAGTAGTTTTCGCTCATTCAACAAGAAGAAGTCCGCAAACCAACATTAGAGGTCAGGGCACGTTCATGGGCTTGCGTTGGTTTTTCGGAGAGTGGTTACCGGCGCGACTCATGTTATAAGGGAATCCGGAGCCAATCCTCGACAACGTCACCGTGGCAGTGCCGGAGCCTTCCACCTGGGCCATGCTCCTGGGCGGCGCCGGTCTGCTCGGTTTCCAGGTTCTGCGTCGTCGCCTTTCCGCTTAATCTTAAGCTTTCAGGACGCGCACGCTCTGGCCACGGAGCGTGCGTGTTTCCTTTTATGAATTAAGACGACCGAACCATTAATCTTTTTGTCCAGATGTCCGTTTGTTGCGAATCCCCTTTGTTGAAGTTGCCGATCACCATCACTTTCAATTTTCAGGATAACTGAAAAATAAGCTTGCCTCGAATTCGCCCGCGCCAGTAGAAGCAGCGTTTCCAAAGCGCGCCCAACTATGAAAAAGCTTCTTCTGTCGATCACGTTTCTCTTCGCTTTCGCCGCGGCCTTCACTGCCAACGCGCAGGTCATTTACAATTCGCGGACAACCTTCGACCTGGCGCACCCGGGCAATTTTGTCATCGATTTTAACGATCTGACGCCAGCGCCGCCGCAATACTCCGACGTCACCATTGCGACGCCGATCGGCAATGTGAGCTTCGACGCGATCCCCTCAAGCAATAACATCGAATTTCTGCCGTCGAGTAATTTTGGGATTAATAGTCCCAGGAACCTGGTGCTCTACGCCTTGAGCGGTCAATTTCTTTCCGACAGTCTACTCATTACTCTACCGGCAAACAGCTACAGTTTCGGAACGGATATCATAAGCCCGAGCAGCGTTTCTGAGCCATATCAATTCACGATCTACTCCGGCTCGACGGTATTAATGACCATTGCGTCAACCAGTGTGACGGGAAACTACACCTTTGTTGGGTATGACTCGCTTTCTTCGCCGATCACTTCTGTTGCCGTCCAGATCTCAAACTTCATCGGCAACCCTGAGCCGGTGCTCGACAACTTCACTGTCGCCGTGCCGGAGCCTTCCACCTGGGCCATGCTCCTTGGGGGCGCCGGTCTTCTCGGTTTCCAGGTTCTGCGCCGCCGCCGCTCCGCTTAATCTCCGAGACAATTCTTTACAACGCGCTCGCTCTGGCAACGGGGTGAGCGCGTTGTGCTTTAGGCCACCAGCGAACGCTGCGCCGCCACTTCTCCGTAGAGTGCCTCGTAACTTTCTGCCGCCAGCGCCCAGGAGAAATCGAGGGTCGCAGCGCGCTTTCGCAACCGGTCCCATTCCTTCCGATTTTCGAACACTTCCTGGGCGCGCTTGATCGCGTCCCAGAGCGGTTCGCTTCCATATTCGTAAAAAAGGAAGCCGTAACCCGAGTCGGTCGATGGATCGTAATCGGTGATAATCTGTTCCACGCCGCGAGTCGCGCGCGCGACCGGGAGCACGCCATACTTCAGGCTGTGCATGGCACTGAAGGCGCCCGGTTCCACCCGCGAGGGGATGAGAGTAATGTCACTCCCGCCTTCGATCAGATGGGCAAGGCTTTCGTCGTAATCGTGCCGGTAGGCAAGGCGCTGCGGATACTTGCGGGCGGCAATGGCGAGGCCGGTTTCGTAGGCCGGGTCTCCTTTGCCGAGGATGACGAGTCGGACATCATCCGCCAGAAGGCGATCGAGCACCGGCATGAGAATGTCGAAGCCTTTGGCGCCGACTAGCCGGGTGACCATTCCAAAGACCGGACCGCGCGGAGAGGGCGCGAGTTGGAGTTGAGCGAGAAGGGCGTCGCGCGATTTGCTTTTGGCAGCCAGCTTGCTGGGACCGTAGGAAGCGGGGAGGAGCTTGTCGGTCTCCGGGTTCCAACGCCGGTAATCGGCACCTCCGAGGATGCCGGTAAGACGGTGAGCATGTTCGCGCAGAACAATCTCGAGGCCTCCCCCTAACGACGGCGTCTGGACCTGGTGGGCGTAGGGTTCGCTCGGAACAACGATCCGGTCTGCAAAAAGAATCCCGCCTTTGAGCAGATTGAGCCGTCCAAAATACTCCACCCCGGCGAGGTCGAAATACCGGCCGGGTAGATTCGTTAGGGCAAAATCCCAACTGTCGAAGCTGCCCTGGTCGGCGAGGTGATGAACGGAAAGCACGGTCGCGAAAGGCAACCGCTGGTCACGGACGAGGACGGGCACGAGGGCGGCCGTCCAATCGTGGCAATGAAGGATTTCCGGACTCGGCGTCATGCGACGCGCAATCTCGACTGCGGCCTTACTGAAGAAGATGAAACGGGCGGCGTTATCTTCGTAGGGCTCGCCTTTCTCGGTGTAGATGCCGGGCCGATCAAAGAGCTCGTCGCAGCGGACAAAGAAAATCTGGAGATCTTCCGCCGTCCGGCCTTCCAGCAGGTCGGCCGCCAGCTTCTTCTCGCCTAACGAGATCTCGAGATTCACCCGGAGCGGCTTGGTCGTGACTTTTTTGTTCTGTCGAATCTCGCGGTAGTAGGGCATGGCGAGGGCGACCTCGTGGCCCCGCGCCTTCAGCTCGCGGGGCAACGCGACCAGGACATCGGCCAGCGCACCGGAGCGCGCGAGCGGCCAGCCTTCGCTGCTAATCATGAGGATCTTCATCAAAACAACTAACCACGGATTACACGGATGGCACGGATGGAGAGGGATCCGTGTTATCCGTGGTGGGATATTTTTTCTTCACCCAGGCCAGAGCCTCATCCCGGTCGCGAAGATCGCCTTCCAACTGCTGGGTCTCGACCGCCTCGAGGATCTCTCCAAAGCGAGGTCCCGGTTTCATCCCCATCGCAATCAGGTCGTCGCCCGTTAACAGTGGCGGGGGAATGATCGGTTCGTTGGCGAATTCTTCGCGTTTGCGCTGCAGGTAAGCGTAATTGTCCAGCATCCCATGGCTGCTCGCGCAGTCGACTCGGTGCAGCTCGAGCTCGTCGCCAAAAGTCGGCCGCGACATGAACCGCTTCAGCTTGGCCACGCGCATGTTGGGCACATCTTTGAAGACCATGTGCTGCCGCACGGCTTCGACGGTGGCCTCAATCTCGGCCCGGGAAAAGCGCAGGCGCTCGAGCACGGCCTCGGTCATCTCGGCGCCGACGCGGTCGTGGCCGTTGAATCGAATCCGGCCTTCTGGATCCACGCTCGCGGTTGGCGGTTTGCCGATATCGTGAAAAAGGACGCTCAGGACAAGGGGAAGCGAGACGTCGTTAGGCAAAAGCTCCAGCATGAAGCGCGTATGCTTGAAGACGTCGCCTTCAGGATGGAATTGCGGCGGCTGTTCGCAGCCTTTCAGCGCTTCCAGTTCGGGCAGGATCTCTTTCATGAGCCCGCTCGCATCGAGCAAGTTCCAGCCGCGCACGCGCTGCGGAGAAAGAAAAATCCGCACGAGTTCTTCACGGATCCGCTCGGCGCTGATTTGGCCGATGGTGCCGGCGGCCTGCAGCACCGCATTCCAGGTCGCGGCTTCGATTTCAAAGTCCAGGACGGTAGCGAAGCGGATCGCGCGCAGGAGACGCAGCCGGTCCTCCGCGAAACGCTCGGCCGGCTCGCCGATCGCCCTGACGAGACGAGCGGCGAGGTCTTCCCGGCCGCCGACGAAGTCGATCACGGCGTCGTTAGGCGGATCGAAAAACATCCCGTTGATGGTGAAATCACGACGCCGGGCGTCCTCCTCGGGTGAGGAAAAACGGACTTCGGCCGGGTGCCGGCCATCAAGGTAAAGGCCGTCGGCCCGGAAGGTCGCGACCTCGAATTGAAGATCACTTTCGAGGACGACAATGACGCCGAAATGCGCGCCGACGGCGTAAGTGCGGCGAAAGATTTTTTGTACCTGCGCGGGCCGCGCATCGGTCGCAATGTCGATGTCCTTGGGCGGCTGGCCGCGGACGAGATCGCGCACGCAACCACCGGCGTAATAGGCGATGTGGCCGGCGGCGCGAAGACGGTCGACCAGGCTGCGGGCGGTGTCGAGCATCGCGCGATTGCCTGGCTCGGCCGGGGTGAGATTCATGGCTGCATCGTCGCCTCTGCTCCGGCGGCTGTCGAGAACCAGGGGGCGCGAGGCGGCGCCCGAATGCGATACTTTACGGGAAACCGATGATTCGATGAAAGGTGACTTCGCCGCCAAAGTGTTGTTTTCCGTCCTGTTTGCCGCCGGGAGCTCGCCTTGCTGCTTGGGCTCTGGACTCTCCGCACTCTCCCGATGATGGCGGCGGGCCCGCTCTTTGGATTGCTTGGGGTGCTGCTGGCGACTCCGATGACCGCGGTTCTGCTGGTCTTTGTGCGGCGGTTCTACTTCGAGGACGTGCTGGGGGACGAGCCGGAAGCGCGTGAATCGCGGAAGGAGTAAACCATGAAGCAAACAACCGCGATGCAGATGCAGGAATCGGCGACGTTGAAGGCCGGCCAGGGATGGGCCAACGGCAGATGCAGATCGAAGGCAAGAAAATCGATCACGTGACCATGGAGGAAGCGGTCGGTCAGGTTGCCGAGGACGCCGGCCAGAAGTAACCCGAGGGCGACGCGACGCCAGGGATCCTGCGGTTCTTTGCGGGTGAGCAGGTAAACAACGACGACCAGCGCAACGCAGGAGAGGACGATGAAGAAGCCGTTGTTATTGCGGAAGGAACCGAAGGCGGCGCCAGTGTTGGTGACGTGGACGAGCGAGAAAAAATCGGCCACCACAACCCGCGGCTCAGTGGGATCGATAAAGCGGAGGACGAGGAACTTCGTCAGCTGATCGAGAGCGTAGAGGGGGAGGGTGAGAAAGAAGAAAAGTCTCACGCGCTGGGCTCCACGACAGCGGCGCAACGGTCGCACAGCTCGAGATGGCGATCGATTGTGCCGACGGCTTCGCGATGACGCCAGCAGCGCGCGCACTTCTTGTTAGGCGTGAGGCTGACAGCCGCGCTCGCTTCCTCCGCCGGCTCCAGTTTCAGGTCGCTCAGGATGAAAAATTCCTCGAGCTCGGCGCGGGGGAAGTCGCTGACAAAATTTTCGTCGCAGTGCAGGACGACGGCGGCTTCGAGCGCATTGCCGATCAATTTCTCCTGGCGCGCTTTTTCGATCGCCTGGCCGATGATGCCACGCAGCTTGAGCAGTTCCTCAAACTGTCCCCGCAGCTTCTTGTCGCAGAGATTGCCCTGCGCCTCGGGGAAGAGGCGAAGATGAATGGAATCGTTAGGTGCGACATAGCCCCACGCTTCTTCCGCGGTGAAGACGAGAATCGGCGCGAGCAAGCGGCAGAGCGCCTCGAAGATCTGCCGCATCGCCGTCTGCGTGGCGCGGCGGCGAAGCGAATCGGGCGCGTCGCAGTACATCCGGTCCTTGGTGATGTCGACGTAGAGGCTGCTCAGGTCGACTGCGCAGAATTGGTTGAGGGTGTGATAGACCTTGTGGAATTCGTAGGCTGCATAGGCGGCGCGGCATTCCTCGATCACACCCTGGAGGCGGTCGAGAATCCAGCGGTCGACCAAGGTAAAATCTTTCGCTTCTACGCCCTCGGTGGCGGCATCGAAACCGGAGAGGTTGCCTAACAAGATGCGGAGGGTGTTCCGAATGCGGCGGTAGGTGTCGCCGAGGCGCGTGAACATTTCCTCGGAGAAGGGAACGTCGTCGGTGTAATTGACGCTGCTGACCCACAGCCTAACGATATCGGCGCCATGCCGGCCGACGAAATGGCCAGCGTCCATTGGCTTGTTGTAGGTGCTCGATTTCGAAATCTTTTTCCCGTCGACATCGACCACGAAACCGTGCGTGACGCAGATCTTGTAAGGCGCACGATCGTGTAGCGCGACGCTCGTCATGAGCGAGGACTGGAACCAGCCGCGGTGCTGGTCGGTTGCTTCCAGATACATGTCGGCCGGATCGCGCAGCTCGGGATGGGTTGCGCAAACGGCGAGGTGGGAAACGCCGCTGTCAATCCAGACATCGATCGTGTCGTTGCGATGGCGGGTCCCTTCTGGGAGATCGAGCGCGGCGGCGAGGGCGTCGTCGTCGAGTTCGAACCAGACGTTGGAGCCGCGCTTGGCCACGAGGTCGGCGAGACGGCGGATCCAGTCCGGATCGAGGAGGGATTTGCCTTCGGTGGAATAAAAAACCGGCAGGGGCACGCCCCAGCTGCGCTGGCGCGAGATGACCCAGTCGGGCCGCGACTCGACCGTGCCGGAGATGCGCGCCTCGCCCCAGGCCGGGATCCAATCGACTTTCTTGATCGCGTCGAGCGCATCTTCCCGGAGGTCGTCGATACGGATGAAGAACTGCTCGACAGCGCGGAAGATGATCGGGGTTTTTGAGCGCCAGCAATAGGGATACGAATGCTGGTAGGCCTGTTCGGCCAGGAGCATGCCGCGCTCGCGCAGCAGCCTAACGATGTCGGCGTTGGCCTCGAAGACGTATTTGCCGACCAACTCCGGCAGCCCGACCTCATCGGTGTAACGGCCGAGATCATCGACCGGCGAGAGAATGGGGAGACCGTTGGTTTTGCCTAACGTGTAGTCGTCGTCGCCGTGGCCGGGCGCGATATGCACCGCGCCGGTGCCCGTGTCCATGGTGACGAAACCGGCCGTCAGAACAATCGAAGTGCGAGGCAGAAAGGGATGTTGCGCGCCGATGCCTTCGAGTTTGCTCCCGGGAAAAGTTTCGGGCTTTTCCTCCGCCGGTTGCCAGCCAGTGGCGGCGGTAAAAGCGCCGGCGAGGCTCTCGGCCAGGATGAGGGTCTGCGATTCTTCCCCGCGAGTGAAGCGCTGGGCGAGGTAGCGCTCTTTTTCGTGGACGGCGATGGCAAGGTTGGCCGGCAACGTCCAAGGCGTGGTCGTCCAGATGACGAGGCTGGCTTTATCTTTCCAGGCGCCGGTGACGATGGGGAACCGGACGTAGACCGCAGTATCCTCACGGTCCTGGTATTCGACTTCGGCTTCGGCGAGAGCGGTTTGCGCCCCGGTGCTCCAGAAGACCGGTTTCATCGATTCATAAACCAGACCGCGCTCCACGAAAACGGCGAAGGCGCGCAGGATCTCGGCTTCGTAGGCCGGATTCATGGTGAGGTAAGGATTTTCCCAGTCGCCGAAAACGCCGAGGCGCTTGAATTGCTCGCGCTGGATATCGACGAATTTGCGGGCAAACGCTTCCGAGCGTTGCCGCACTTCGAGCGGCGAAAGGCCGCGCGATTCCTTTACCACCTTGTATTCGATGGGGAGACCGTGGCAGTCCCAGCCCGGGACGAAAGGCGCGCGGAAACCCGCCATGGTTTTAGATTTCACCACCAAGTCCTTGAGAATTTTGTTCAAGGCGGTGCCCATGTGGACGTCGCCGTTGGCGAAGGGCGGGCCATCGTGCAGGACGAAGAGTTCGGCGTCGGCCCGGGCGGTCTGGATTTGCTCGTAGAGCCGCGCCTCCTGCCAGGAACGGAGGATCTCGGGTTCGCGGGTGGCGAGCCCGGCCTTCATCGGGAAATCCGTTTTCGGCAGGTTGAGGGTGTCCTTGTAATTCTGGCTCATCGCGGAGCGGCGACGCTAACATTCAGCCCTGGAAAAGCAACGCGGCAAGCCCATGGGCATGGCCTAGAGCGGCCCGGAAAAAGCGGTCCCGGGAGGTGAAGTGCCTAACGAAATAGAATTATTATTTTGAGAGAAGCGAGATGCGAGTAAAGTCGCGGCCGATGGAAGCAATGCTGCGGACTGCATGAAACGTTATCTGCCCTTCCTCATAATTGTCCTCGTGGCGGTGGTGACGGCGGGAGTGGCGACCGCAGTTTACCGATCGAAGATGCGTCCGGCGCAAGCGACCACCGCGGCCACGGCCCCGACTCCGATGAGCTCGGCCGCAGCTGCGGCGGCGGAAAAAGAGGACGAAACAGTGTACGCGCGTGGGCCACGCTCGGCCCCGGTGACGCTGGAGATTTACGGCGATTTCCAATGTCCCTCCTGCGCCGTCGCCTCGGCCATTATTGATGACCTGCAAAAGGAATTCGGCCCGAACGTGCGCGTCGTTTTCCGCGAGTTTCCGCTCTCGATGCACAAACACGCGGTGACTGCGGCGATGGCCGCGGAAGCGGCGGGATTGCAGGGGCATTTCTGGGAAATGCACGACATGCTCTACAAATACCAACCAGTCTGGAGCAGGGCGACCAACCCCTCATCCTTTTTTGGCGCCTACGCCGAGTCGCTCGGACTCGATGCCGGCCAGTTCGCGATCGATTCGAAGAGCCCCGAGGTCCAGGCCCGGGTCATTTCCGAGGGCGATGCGGGCGTGGCGCGCGGAGTGAAAAACACGCCCACCATTTTCATCAACGGGCGCGAAGTGCAGCAGGGTTTTCGGCCCGAAGTGTTAAAGCAGGCGATCGAGAGCGCGCTGGCGGAAAAGAAAAAGTCATAACTTGGCTGCAAAAAATAAAAGAGAATCGGGTGAAGCGCCGACCCTCAGCCGGCCGCGGCCGTCGGTCGCTTTGTATTGGTCGCTCGCCATCATCGCGCTGCTGGGCCTGGCCGACGCGACCTTCTTAACGGTGGCGCACCTGACCGGTGACGACGCGGTTTGCGGTTCGGCGATCGGTTGCTCGACTGTGCTGGGAAGCGCCTATGCCTCGATCCGAGGCATCCCGACCGCAGCCTTTGGGGCGGTGGCTTATTTTACCGTTTTCAGCCTCGCGATTCTGGCGGTATTTGGTTACGCGCGGATGCGCCAGTTGCTGGTCGCTGTCGTGAGCCTCATGTTCGCGGCTTCGCTCTATTTTCTCTATTTGCAGGCGTTTGTGCTGCACGCTTTTTGCCCGTTTTGCCTCTTCTCGGCCGCGCTCACCTTTCTTCTCGCCGGGTTGCTTCTGGCGTTTCCCGCGCGTCGTTAGGACTGTTTCAGCGAGGGCAGTGTTGAGCCGCGCATTTCAGAATCGTCGTGGCGAGCCTTCGCTCTGTTCTGGCGCATTCTCTCTTGTGGAAATGAAGGGGAGAAGATCTCAGCGGCAGGAATATCCAATCGATCGGATATGACCGAAAGGTAATAAAATTGCTCGTGACAGGCGTGCGGCAGTTTTGATAGCCTCCATAATGGGTAAAACGTCTTTGCCTGTTAGTAGCTTATACACACAAAATATATATGAAAAAAAGATCAGCTTCTCGAGACGCCTTCTTTAACTTGCGCGTCTCACTCGGCTTCGTCCTTAGCTCCGTCGGCGTCTTTTTGGCGCTAATTGCCTTTGGTCTGTATCCCGGAACATCCATCCTGGCCCAAAAATCGGGCCCGCCACAGGCACCACAGTGGCAACCCCATTGGACTGTCGTTCACTCATCTCAAAACGACGTTTCTGCGCCCCTGCGCGAAATGGCGACTTGGACTCTCCCACGCTTGGAAGCGGAACACGAGGGCAACGAAAATCCGCAAATTGGCATCATTCGGGCCAGTGGCAGCAAACCTGACCCAGTCGTCCAAAAAGGATTCGTGAAGGACCTGCTGGCAAATGTCATCCCCGGTATTAACTTTGACGGTATCCCGTACCCGGGCGTCGTCTGTAATTGCGCGCCACCCGATACGAATGGTTATGTCGGGAAGACGCAGTACGTTCAGATCGTAAACGAGGGTTACCAGGTTTTTGATAAGGTCACCGGCAATTCGGTGCTTGGGCCCGCGAGCATCCGGTCCGTCTGGGCTGGCTTTGGCGGTGTCTGCGAGACCAACGGCTCGGGTGATCCGGTCGTGCTTTATGACAGGGTGGCCGACCGCTGGGTTCTCACTCAATTCGCTGTCAGTACCGGCACCAGCATCCCAAACCGGGAGTGCGTTGCCGTTTCCACCACGAGCGATGCTACCGGCACATATAATCGGTACGACTTCGATCTTCGTCCCTACGGCGCCAACTTCTACGATTATCCGAAGCTGGGCACCTGGCCCGACGGCTATTACATGGCGATGAACGTGTTCAATTCATCAGGCACGGCATACCTTGGCACGCAGCCGTTCGCCTTCGACCGGGTGAATATGTTAGCTGGGTCTCCGGCCACGGTTATCAGCCCGGGCCTCGTCGGTGCGCCGGCGAATAACGAAGACCCGCTAATGCCCGCCGACTTCGACGGTAAGATATTGCCGCCGGCCGGCGCTCCGAACTCCTTCGTGGAGTTCCCAGACAGCAGCGGCAACAACGCCAATACCTACCGGACCTGGCATTACAGCGTCGGCGTGCCTTTCGGCACGGGGCCGACCTTCACTCTGTTTGCGTCGCCTGCCGCCGCGCCGTTCACGTTCCTTTTCGCCACGGTGCCCCAGTTGGGCGTGACTGATAAGCTCGGCAACCTTGCCGATCGGTTGATGTTCCGGCTGGCCTATCGGAACTTTGGCAGCCCGACGGCTCCTGACGAATCGCTCGTCGCGAATTATACCGTGAGTTCGGGTGGGGTAGCAGGCATCCGCTGGTTCGAGCTGAAAAACGTCACCAACGGACCCGTCACGATAAAACAGGAGAGCACCTATCAGCCGGACACCACCTGGCGTTGGATGGGCAGTGCCGCGATGGATCAAGCGGGGAATTTTGCGCTCGGCTTCAGCGCCTCGGACGCAACCATCCATCCTCAGATCCGCTACGCCACTCGCCTGGCGACTGATCCATTGAACACTCTGACTGCTGAGGCCCACATGTTTGATGGTACTGGCAGCCAAATCGACACCAGCAGCCGCTGGGGCGATTACAGCGCAATGACCATTGACCCCGTGGACGACTGCACTTTCTGGTACACCCAGGAATACTACGCGACCAATAGCAGTTTCAATTGGCGCACCCGCATCGGTAACTTCAAGTTTGACACCTGCGGCGGTGGCGGCAGCGAGAACATTGTGTTGACGGCGGGAGCGAAAACGCGGGGAAATACCGCACAAGTCCTGCTAACATGGGATCCGGCCGATGGCGGCGACATCAACGTCCTGCGGGACGGCGTCATCGTTCAGACGACAGCAGACATTGGAAAAGCCAAGGAAAAGCTCCGAAACGCGAGTGGGTCGACATTCACCTACCAGGTGTGTGAGACCGACTCGGGCGACTGCTCGAACGAAGTCCAGGTCACAATTCCTTGATGGCTGACTTGCGCCAGAAAGATCAATCCATCCCGCAAGGGAGATTAATAGTTTGCCTCCGGGAGTCGTCCTAACCGACTCCCGGATGGCCGGTGAAACTCACAAATTACGAAGGCATCCGGCGAAGTCGCTGGATGCCTTTTGTGTTTTCAGGGTCAAAAGACGGCCTATTCGTCTGCCCGAGCGAAAGGGTTATCCCCTAGCTGCCGACGGAGCGTGTCGCCGATCTCGGCAACGATTTCCATCTTCGTTGGGTGGTAAAACTCCGCGTCTTTCAGTTGATAAATCGTGTGTTCGTGATCGATCGCGTAGGCCGGGAGATGAATCAGGTTCGACGCATCATTGCAGAGGAGACCGGCGCTTATCAGTCTGCCGGTTTTTGCGTCAGCCCAGAACTCGCCGACCGGAGTCGTCGCCAGCCAGTTGGAGTTTTCCGAGGTCGCGGCTCTTTGCCGAAGCGCTAACCAGTTGGTGACCGCCATTTTCCGCATCGGAAGGAGTGCAGCCCGCGAAAGCAAATTCCGGATCCGAAAAGATGACTTCGATATTGGAGCGCTTGGTCATCTCCGGTCGAGATCACTACAGGCATTCTCCGCCGCGATCCCGGCTTGGATGTGGAATGATGCACGACCAAGCGCAAACCTGCGACGTCGCCTGCAGCAAAGAGTTGCTTTTTCCCCTTAATCCGCATCTCGTCCCCGAGTTCGAGCCGGCTGTGTGCGGTGCGTTTCACCCCGGCTGCATCCAATCCGAGGTTGTCTAGCGCCGGCCTCCGTCCGGTCGCGAGCACGATCTTTTCCGTGACGATCCCTCTCGTCCGATCAGGCACCCTCGGTTTCGATGAGGAATACGCCGGATTCGTTTCGAGTGATGCGGACCACGTCACGATGAGTCAAAACCTGAAAGCCTTCGCTTTCATAGATTGATCGAATCCGCTCCCTAAACTGCGACGGAAATTCCGAGAGAATTCCAGAGCGCGAAATCAATGTGACCGCCGCGCCAAGCCGCGCATAACGAAGAGATAACTCGAGCCCGATCGCGCCGACGCCGATGACCGCAAGGGATTTCGGGATGCTGGTGTTGTACAAAATCTCATCGCTTGTCTAAACCCCGTCCCAAGCCGGGTCGAGCCCTTGATCTTCGGCGCCACCGTGACCGAGCCGGTCGCAGTAGTCGCGGCGTCAAAAGTGTGTCGGGTGTCCTCGCTGACCACTTCATGATCGCCGACAAAGCAGGCATTCGAACGGACGATGGAGAAGGTTTCGCTCGCAAGGTCGCGAATTTCCTTCTGCCGGTAGGCGCGAAACTTCTCGATCTGGTTGTCCTTCCAGCGCATGATCTGGCCAAGATACTCGTTAGGCTGCTTCGGTTTTACTTCCAGCCAACCGTGCAGTTTGGCGTGGTGCATCGCGTCGATCGGTTCGAAAAGCGCCTTCGACGGCATGCACACGGCGTTGATGCAGAGCGAGGCGTGATCGGCATTGTCCCCCATCAAGAACAGGACGCGGGCCTCGTTTTGCGAGGCGAGGCGAGCTGCGGTCAAGCCAGCCGAACCTCCACCGAGGACTGCGATTGTATTCATTCTACGCCGCCACGCTCACGGCTTTCGCGGCCTTTGAAAACGCGAAAAAGAAAAAAGAGCGACGGAAAATGCGAGTGACATTCTTATTTGATCGAGCGTAGAGAAAGTCCCTCATCGCAACATCTACATCTGTCTCAGCCCATCCCGCCGCAATGTCGCAAACTCGCTGGCCGCTCTTGATATAGCTCCAGCCCGCTTCCTCTTTGCGCACCACTTCAGCGACACCAGAATCGGTTGTGGTCGCGGCAAGCAGGAGCTGGTCCTTCGACACGTTCTTCTTTTTCATCGTGTTCTCGCAGGCCGCGAAGACGACGCCCTGTTCCGCCAGCTCGTTAGCCTGCGAAATTGTAAGGATAAAATGGCGTCTCATCATTTTTTCCGGCTTGGTATTGGTGGGGCAACCCACCGGCAAAACTGGGTACGACGAGTTCCTTTAACTGGAGGACTCGCATCGGGAATTTCCAGGCCGGCACCGGTGGCGGTGGCAGCGGCGGCGGAGCAAACCTGGTCAGAGCGGCCTCGCGTTTGACCCACAGTGCCGCCGGCACCTTCTTTTTTCGTCCGAAAACGCCCCCTCAGACCGAACATTACGAAAAGGTAATAAGGAACCTCGTGACATTCAGCCTGTCATTTTGATAGCCTCCATAACAGGTAAAACGTCTTTACCTGTCAGTAACTCACACACAGAAAATAATATATGAAAAAAAGGTCAGCTTCTCGAGGCGCGTTCTTTAATCCGCGCGTCTTTTTGGGATTCGCTCTCAGTTCTGTCGGCGTCTGTATGACGCTGCTCGCGCTGAGCATCAACTCAAGCTCCACCGCAACCGCGGCCGGAGCCGGCAACAACGCCCCCACCATCATTCATTCCTATCACAACGATCTTTCGCCTGCGATGCGCGACGTGGACCCTTGGCCAGTGCAACGCGTGCAGGAACATGAAGCCTCCGAAAACCCGAAAATCCGAACCGGTTTGCACAAGGACAAAGCCGATCTGGTGATTCAAAAAGGCACGTTGCTCGGTCAGCTCGCCCCAAGCATTCCGGCTCCGATCCTCACTTTCGCCGGCATCCCGTTTCCGGGTGTGAGCTGCAACTGCGCTCCGCCGGACACGAACGGTGAAGTGGGCGCGACGCAATATGTGCAAATGGTGAACACCGGCTACCAGGTCTTCGACAAGGTGACTGGTGCGTCAGTGTTTGGACCGGCCAGCATCAATTCGATTTGGACCGGATTCGGCGGCGTTTGTGCGAATGGCTTCGGTGACCCGGTTGTTCTCTACGACCAGCTCGCGAATCGCTGGATCATCAGCCAGTTCTCGGGAACCAGCATCCCGACGGACGAATGTATCGCCGTCTCGACGACGAGCGATGCTACCGGCACTTATAATCGTTATGCCTTCCATATCGGAAGCAACTTCTTCGATTATGAGAAGATTTCGGTTTGGCCGGACGCTTATTACATGAGCGCCAACATCTTCAACTCCTCGGGCACCGCTTATCTCGGTCCTCAGGCGTATGCGATGGACCGCGCCAAGATGCTCCTCGGTCAGCCTGCGACGATCATCATCATGCCGGTCCTCGGCTCGTCTTTCCCTCCGATGCTGCCCGCCGATATCGAAGGCTCGACCCTGCCGCCCGCCAATGCGCCGAACTCGTTCGTGCTTTGGCCGGACACCGGCACTTATCGTGTTTATCACTTCTCGGTCGGCACTCCGTTCGGAACGGGAGCGACTTTCTCCCTCTTCGGATCGTCGCCCGCCGCGGGTTTCACCGAAATCTGCCCCACGACGCGTGATTGCGTGCCGGCGCTCAACGCCAGCACTCCGGGAAACAAAATGGATTCGCTCGGCGATCGTCCGATGTTCCGCCTGGTCTATCGGAACTTTGGCGACCACGAATCGCTTGTCGGGAATTATACGGTCAACGCGACCGGCCGCGCTGGCGTTCGCTGGTTCGAGCTGCGCGGTGTGACCGCGGGCCCGGTGTCGACCTTCCAGGATAGCACCTATGCTCCGGCCGATACGGTCTGGCGCTGGATGGGTAGCATCTCGATGAACGGCCAAGGCGACATGGCTCTTGGTTTCAGTGCCTCCGATGCCACGATCCATCCGGAACTCCGTTACACTGGCCGGCTCGCAAGTGACCCGATCAACACCCTGCCTCAGGGCGAAGGCACGATCTTCGCAGGCGCCGGCTCACAGACTGACACCAGCAATCGCTGGGGCGATTACAGCGACATGACCGTTGATCCGGTCGATGATTGCACCTTCTGGTACACCAATGAGTACTATGACACCAATAGCTCGTTCAACTGGCGCACCCGCATCGGCAGCTTCCGTGTTGGAACCTGCGGCGGTGGCGGCGGCGAGAACATTGTGCTTACGGGAAGCGCGCGAACGAGGGGAACTAAATCAAGAACCACGCTAACATGGAGTCCGGCCGAGAACGACGGCAACATCGACGTCCTGCGGGACGGCGCTGTTGTTCAGACGACACTCGACGATGGAAGCACCACAGACAACCTTAGGAACGCGAGTGGGTCGACACACACCTACCAGGTGTGTGAAAACGACGGCGGCGGTTGCTCGAACGAAGTCCAAGTCGTAGTCCCGTAAGGGAAAGTGGACTAATTTGCCTCCGGGAGTCGTCCTAACCGACTCCCGGTAGGCTAGTGCAAGACTTAACGAGAAGGCATCCGGCGGAAACGCTGGATGCCTTTTTCTTTTCCAGAAATGCGTCTGAAGGCTCCACACTTCGGATTCTAGTCGCAGCAGAGGAGAGTGTGAGTTAGCGAAACAACACGGAGAAGAATGATGACTCGAAAACTGGCATTGATCCTGATCGGAATGGCCGTCGTGTTCGGAGCAGCTTCGTCACAGGGACAGTCCTCAAAATTCCTCGGTAGTTGGAAAGTGGAAATCACTTTCGGAAATGGGGAGAAGCGTTCCGTCCGCTTCGAGTGCCAAGGATCCAGGAAGGGCTCTTTGGTGGTTGTTAGTCCAAACCCCGCGATGGCCCGTCAGACCGAGCCGTCGACGGCGGAGCGGACTCAAGGCGATCAGGAATCGGTGACATTTTCCGGCCCTGTCGCGGACCGGTGCGAGCGGTTCTGTGGAGAGCGTTGCCGGTTGGGGGCCACTGCTGAGATTCATATATTGCCTTATTGTAAGAAAATAACCGGTGACGAATGCCGAACCCACTTGATAGGATCGTGATCGCCTAAGCGACATTCGTTGCCGGCACAACCACAACTCGGTCATTCACATCCTATTATGAAAAAAACATCCAACTCACAATTCGCCTTCGTTTATTTGCGAGTCCCGCTGGGCCTGCTCTTCGTCCTGGCTGCCGCCTTTCTGGCGGTGCTGGGCATCGGCCAGATCACCGTCCAAGCAGAAGAAGACCAACCTACTACGGTTACATCCTCCGATCCCCTTGTCCCGCCGGGGTTTGACTGTGCGCAGTTTCGCGCGCTTTCGCTTGATAAGCAGGAAAACCTGCGTGCAGGAGCAATTGCCATTTACTGCGGCGAAGCTCAGGGAGGCGGTGGTTTTGACTTCGGCAATTCTGCCAACCTCGCTCGGCAAATATTGGCGCCGCTCTTGGGCGGCGCGGATGTCGACACGATCACTGGCACCGACACCATAACCCATCCTACTCAGTCGGAGACGTACACGCTGGCCAATCCGGATAACCCCAACCAGATCGTCGTCACCTACAACGATTCCCGAACCGCCTCCGCCAACTACTCCGGTGGATCATTCTCTACGGACGGCGGCGCGACCTTCACCCGCCTCAACCCAAGCCCCTTCGCAAGTGGACACGGGACGAACTTTGGCGACCCGGTTACTCTCTACAACAAACCTACCAGCACTTTCTTTGGAATTTTCCTCGCTACGGGCTGCGGCGGACAGGGCATGGGAGCTTGGAAGTCCACTGACGGCGGCGCCACCTGGACGGTTGGTGCTTGCATTCACTCCGGCTCGGCTGACGATCGCGAGTCTGGCTGGTCCGACAACAACCCAAGCAGCCCATTCTACGGGCGGATGTACGTTTCCTGGAACGACTTCGCCCTTGGAGGGAACCTCAAAATCCGTTACTCCACCGACAACGGAGCGACTTGGAATAACGAGCGACAGCTGGCCCCCGCCAGCCCATTCATCCGCAATGTCCAGATCACTGGCGACTCGGCCACGGGCACTGTTTACGTCGCCGGTATGGACGAAGTAAACGGGGGCTTCCCGCACAACGACATCAATAAGATTTACAAGTCCACCGACGGCGGCAACACTTGGACCAACACCTACAGCGGCCCCGCCTTTGCCGGACCGGGCGTCATCGCTGTCGGTTACTTCGCCTGCATGTTTAACGATGCCGGCGGCTACTGGCGGCACGAGGGCTGGGGTGAGCCTGCTGCCTTCAATAACGTGGTTCACTTGGTCTATGCCCAGCATGGCGCCGGGAGCGATGCTGGCGACGTCTATTATATCCGCTCGACCGATGGCGGCGTGACCTTTGGCGCGCCGTTCAAGCTGAACTCCGATTCCACGACCCGTCCTCAGTGGCAGCCCAACATTTCGGCGAGCCCGAGTGGCACCCTTTTGGCGACGTGGTATGACGGACGCGCCAACTCCGTCTGCACCAAGGGTAACTCAGCCGTTCCGTGCTACGCAATGTGGTCGCGCAAGTCCATCGATAACGGCGCAACTTGGTCGTCTGACGAAATGCTCTCAGACGTGCAAAGCCCGCTCCCCGGCCAACCTGACTCGACTGTCCAATCGACCTATGCGGGTGACTACGACTACGGCTCCGCGATAGCCACCAAGCACCTTACTTCATGGGATGACGGGCGCGTGATCGTCAGTGGCCAATCCCAGCAGGATGTCTTCACCGACAGTGAGCCGACGGGTGGCGGCGGCGGGGAGAACATTGTGCTTACGGGAAGCGCGCGAACGAGGGGAACTAAATCAAGAACCACGCTAACATGGACCCCGGCTGAGAACGATGGCAACATCGACGTCCTGCGGGACGGCGTCGTTGTTCAGACGACACTGGACGATGGAAGCACGACCGACAACCTTCGGAACGCGAGTGGGACGACATTCACCTACCAGGTGTGTGAAAACGACGGCGGCGGTTGCTCGAACGAAGTCAGCGTCATAGTCCCGTAAGGCAGACGCAACAGTTTGCCTCCGGGAGTCGTCCTAACCGACTCCCGGCTGGCTAGTGCAAGACTTAACAAGAAGGCATCCGGCGGAAACGCTGGATGCCTTTTTCTTTTTCCAGAAATCCGTCTGAAGGCTCCACACTTCGACCCGGGTTGATTCTAGTCGCAGCAAAGGAGAGTTTGAGTTAACAAGACAACACGGAGGAAATTGATGACTCGAAAACTGGCATTGATCCTGATCGGAATAGCTGTCTTGTTCGGAGCAGCTTTGTCACAGGGACAGTCCTCAAAATTGCTCGGTAGTTGGAAAGTGGAAATCACTTTCGAAAATGGGGAGCGGCGTTCCGTCCGCTTCGAATGCCAAGGATCCGGGAAAGGCTCTTTCGCAGCGCTCGATCCAGGGGCGAAATACTGGGAGTCCGTCGCGCCCGGAGAGGGAAAGTGGCTGCAGGAGAGTGACGGCTTGATCACCTTCGCTGGTCCGATGCAACTCCCACTGGGGAATGTCGGTATCGACCGCGGAACCTTGCTCTTGAAAGGGAAAGTTGGAGAAAACGGTGAGATCACCGGAGAAGCGAAATTCTTCCCTCTCGGTCAGCCGCCAGATGAACCCAAGTCCACACCGTCGAAGAGTGGGACGTTCAAGGCAATTCGCGGCACCGGCGAAGATGCCAAGCCGCCTTCGGGCTAACGAAAGCCAGACTTTAGCAGTCGATTCCGATTGCCTTTGCCATCTCTCGCGCCTGGGATCCGCGAGAGCCAGGAGATCACCTTGCCAAATTGTAAGGAAGAAATCACGGGACAATCAGAACCCCGTTTTGATAGCATCGACGTGGCTAAGATTTCCTTGGCCCGCGTAGCGCAAATCCAACTCCAACACCTGCTTATTATGAAAAAGAAATCCAATTCCCAATCCGCCTTTTTTCAATGGCGGATCCTAACAGGCCTCTTTTTGGTCCTATTGAGCGTCCTCCTGACGCTGATCAGTTTTGGCACGTTTTCCGCACAAGCGCAGCAAAAAGGTAATATTATCACTCAGTCCGCCGACCCTCTCGTCCCTGTCGGATTTGACTGCGCTACCATTCAAAGCCTTGGCATCAACAAGCAAGAAAACCTCAGGGCCGGAGCTCTCATGATTGCCTGCGGCCTGGCACAGGGTGGAGGATCAACTTCTTTCCCTTTCACTCCGTTCGCGGACCATCTCCAAAAACTGCTTGCGCCTCTGGCCTATGGCGGCGCTGACGCCGACCTGATCACGGGCGCCGAGATCGGTACCAACGTTACCCAGTCGGAGACATTCACAGCGGCGAACCCGGATAACCCAAACGAGATTGTCGTCGCCTACAACGACTCACGCGGGCGCAACGCAAATCCGATCAACATCTCCGGCGCATCGTATTCCGCTGACGGCGGCGCCACCTTCACCCGCCTGACCGCGACCGGTGGTCAAAGCCCCTTCAAAAATACCTTGGGCGACCCCGTTGTCCTCTATAACCGCCCCACCGGCACTTGGTTCACTGTCTGGCTCGACGTAGCCAGCGGCGGTCAGGGCCTCGGCGGGTACAAGTCCGCCACTCCCGGGGACCCGAATAGCTGGACCCACTTCACCGTTCACACCAACTCCGCAGACGACCGCAATTCTGGCTGGGTCGACAACAACCCAAGCAGCCCCTTCTATGGCCGGATGTATGTCTCTTTCAATGACTTCAATGTTGGGGGAGGAGCCCTCAAGGTGCGATACTCCACCGACAACGGCCTCACCTGGCCTAACGAACGGACGATATCCTCCACTTTTTTCCGCGACGTGCAGCTCACGGGTGACCCGGCCACGGGCAAGCTCTTCCTCGCCAGCATGAACGAAATGAACGGCGGCCTCGGCAACCGGGCTAACAAAATGTACGTGTCCAGTGACGGCGGCAACAGTTGGACCAACACCTATAACGGCCCCACCTTCGCCGGCCCTGGCCGCACCACATGCGCCTCGAACTCCTACTTCGCTTGCATGTTCTCCGGCCCTTCCTTCTGGCGCCACATGGGCTGGGGTCAACCGGCGGTGGTAAACGGCATAGTTAGCTACGTCTATGACGCCCGCAACACTACCAACGGCGACCCGGGCAACGTCTTCTACATCCGCTCCACGGATGGCGGCGTTACCTTTGGCGCGGCAGTCCAATTGAACACCGATACCACGACCAAGGGTCAGTGGCAGCCCAACATCTCGGCCGCCGCGGATGGCAGCCTCCTGGCCGTGTGGTATGACGAGCGCGAGGCCACTGCCACCTGCGTCAAGGGTAGCACGACGGTTGGGTGCTACAAAATGTATGCGCGCAGGTCCACCGACAACGGCGTCACTTGGGAAACCGACATGCCGTTCAGCGACGTCCAAACGCCGCTCCCCGGCCAGCCTGACGCAGGCATCGTTGCGGAATATGCGGGCGACTATGACTACAGCTACCAGGTCGGCAACACGCACCTGCATCCATGGACGGATGGTCGCGTGATCATCAGCGGCGCATCCCAGCAGGATGCCTTCTTCGATAAGGATACGGCCGGTGGCGGCGGCGGGGAGAACATTGTGCTTACGGGAAGCGCGCGAACGAGGGGAACTAAATCAAGAGTCACGCTGACATGGAGTCCGGCCGAGAACGACGGCAACATCGACGTCCTGCGCGACGGCGCCGTCGTTCAGACGACACTCGACGATGGAAGCACCAGAGACAACCTTAGTAACGCGAGTGGGACGACCCACACCTACCAGGTGTGCGAAAACGACGGCGGCGGTTGCTCGAACGAAGTCCCAGTCGTAATCCCGTAAGGGAAAATGGACTAATTTGCCTCCGGGAGTCGTCCTAACCGACTCCCGGTTGGCTTCTAAGAAAACTCAGAAACGAAGGGCATCCGGCGGTAACGCTGAATGCCCTTTGTGCTTTTCCCTAACGAAGGAAGGCGAAGAACCTATTCCTCGGCGCGTGCGAAGGGACGACCACCCAATTTCCGGCAAAGCGTGTCGCCAATCTCAGCCACAATTTCTATTTTTGTCGGATGATAGAACTCGGCGTCTTCCAGTTGATGGACGGTATGCTCGTGATCGATCGCGTAAGCCGGAAGATGGATCAGGTTGGCCGCGTCATCGCATAATAACCCTGCGCTTAGCAGTCGGCCGGTTTTCACATCGGCCCAGAATTCGCCAAAACCGGATTCGTCACCGGCCAGGCGCAGCTTGCCGATTTCCTTGCTCTCGACCCGGGCACTTAGCAGCTGATGGCCCTCCTTCTCCGCATCCGCCGGTGTGCAGCCGGCGAAGGCAAACTCTGGATCGGAAAAAATGACCTGGATATTGGAGCGTTTCGTCCATTTTCGGTCGCCTTCGCTACACGCGTTCTCCGCCGCGATCCCGGCTTCGATATGAGCATGGTGCACGACCATGCGCAGGCCCGCCACGTCACCCGCGGCGAAGAAATGTTCCCTGCCCTTGACCCGCATGTCTTCGCCGATCTCAAGCCGGTTATGGGCATTGAGCTCTATCCCTGCCGCTTCTAACCCGAGATGATCGACCGCCGGGCGACGACCAGTCGCGAGCAGGATTTTCTCCGTGATAATCGACTTCTCGCCCTCGCTTCCGACGACAAATTCGCCTGACGGATTCCGCGTGATCCGCCTGGCATCCCGCCGCAGGACCGGGATGTCTTCGGCCTCGTAAATCGATTGCATCCGCTCGCCAAACTGCGCGGGATAATCCGGCAGAAATCCCGAGCGGGAAAAGAGCGTCACTCTCGAGCCCAGTCGCGTATAACGAAGCGAAAATTCGAGCCCGATCGCCCCGGAGCCGATCACCGCGAGCGATTTGGGGATCTGCTTGTTGTGCAGGATTTCATCGCTCGTCCAAACACCCTCCCACGTCGGATCGAGCCCCTCGATCTTCGGTCGCACCGTGATCGAGCCGGTGGCGATGATCGCGGCGTCAAAGGCGTGGCGCTCCCCTTCGCTCACCACTTCGTGATCATTCGCAAAGCAGGCGTTTGAGCGAATGATGCGAAAAGTGTCGGAGGCCAGCTCGCGGATTTCCTTCTGCCGGTAGGCCCGAAACGCCGCGATTTCGTTGTCCTTCCAGCGCACGATCTGGGCGAGATACTCGTCAGGCTGCTTTGGTTTTACCTCCAGCCAGCCATGCCGTTTGGCGTGATGCATCGCGTCGATCGGCTGGAAAAGCGCCTTCGAGGGCATACAGCCGGCATTGACGCAGAGCGAAGCGTGGTCCGCGTTGTCGCCCATGAAAAAGAGCACCTTCGCTCCGTGCGCGGAGGCGAGACGCGCGGCAGTAAATCCGGCTGAACCACCACCAATGACCGCGATCGTTTTCATTTTCTCGCAGCCATCTTCAATCGCTTTCCCGGCCTTTGAAAATCCGAAACTGGAAAAAAGAGCGAGCGCAGGAGCAGGACCGCGGACTCACGGGCAGCCGGTCATCAGGCGAGGAAAGGCGTCTTGGCCTAACGAATCATTTGCCGTTCCGCGTTTTCTCCAGGACGTCGATCACCTTATCGGGCGTGAGGCCCGGAACGTAACCGAATTTTCCCAGCGGCTTGGAGTCGGAGGCGAGCACGATCACGGTCGGGAACCCTTCGACCCCGTAGGCTCCTGCGACCTTCTGATTTGC
>JBKJNW010000063.1:0-2676 GCA_046593335.1 Chthoniobacterales bacterium
GAGGGGAACCTTCAGAAACCGGCAGTCCGGCGAGGAAACGCGCGGTGTCGTTGACCCCGGCGGGACCGGCCGGCACGCTCGAGACGTTCGCCGGCGGCGGGAAGGCCGGCGCCTGGGTTGCAGGCACGGGCTGCTGCTGTGGCGCAACGTTGGGCGCCAGCTGCGGCAGGGGCGTTGCCGTCGGCTCGACCGGAAGGGCGCGCCGAATTTCCTGCGCTTCCATTCCGGTCACGCCGGCGCAGAGGAACAAGAGCAGGAATAGCCTAACGAAATGTGTGGAAGAGAATTTCACGCTTGGGATTGATGGAGGCCGCGCCCTCAGCGGGCGGCGCCCGCCGGGACGGTGCGGTCCGCCGTGCGCGCGACGCGTTGCCGCAAGCTCACGACTTCCGAAAACATGCGCAAGCTGTCGCGCACGATATGGACCTTGCTCCCCTCGTGATGATCCCAGCGCACCGGCACCTCGAGCATGCGCAGGCCGGCGCGGCGCGCGAGGAACAGCAGCTCGACGTCGAAACCAAAGCCATCGATCTGCGCCTGCTCGATAATCGGGCGGGCCGTTTCCATGCGGAAGGCCTTGAAGCCGCACTGGGTGTCGGAGAACGGGAGCCCTGTCGTTAGGCGGACAAGAGCGTTGAAGACTTTGCCGCCCTGTTCCCGGCGCCACGGCTGCCGGCTGCCGATGAGGGTGCGATCGAGCGCGCGCGAACCGAAGACGATGTCACAGGTTCCAGCTTCGATCGGCTCGACGATCTTGGGCAATTCCGTGATCGGGGTGGAGAGATCGGCATCGGAAAAAAGCGCGACCGGAGCCTCGGCCGCAAGGAGGCCGGCGCGGACGGCGTGGCCTTTGCCGCGATTCTCGGCAAAACGCAGGACGCGCGCGGGCACCTCGGGATGACGGGCGAAAAATTCTTCCGCGACCTGCGCCGTGCCGTCAGTCGAGCCGTCGTCGACCACGATCAATTGCGCGGCCGGCCGGTACTGCTCGAGATACTGGAGAAGAGTGCGGAGGTTATCGGTCAGGCGCCGGGCTTCGTTAAAAGCTGGGACGATGATGGCGAGTGGTGGAAAGCTCATACCTAACGAGTGCCTAACCAATTGCGCCGAAGGCGAGGCCGAGGCCGTAGGTTACAACCGCCTCGATAATGCCGACAACCGTCATTTCCATCCCCGACGCCCACCAGGAGCGGATGGTGATGAGCGATTTGACCGCGCCGACGGCGAAATGGGCCAGGATGCTGATGATAAAGGCCGCGATCACGGCCGGGAACCCGCTCATGAAAAAGAACGGGATGATGGGGATGAAGGCGCCAACCGCAGTGGAAAGCGCGGCGGAGACGGCGGAGGTCCACTGGTTGGGGAAATGATGCTGGGATAAACCGAGCTCGCTCTGCGCCATCGCCTGAACCATCTGCTCGGGGCTCTCGGCCAGGCGCTCGGCCATGCGTTGCGCTTCCTCGGGGGAGAAGCCCTGGAGTTGATAGAAGAGCGCCATCTCCTCGATTTCTTCCTCGGGATTTTCTTCGACTTCGGCTTTCTCGCGCGAGATCTCGGCCTCATAGATTTCGCGCTCGCTCTTGTTTGCAAGGTAAGCGCCGGCGCCCATGGAAAGCGAGGAAGCCATCATGCCGGCGAGGCCGGCGATGAGGATGACGTGCTGCTGGTTATTGGTCGCGCCGGCGACACCGGAAACGATGCCGAAAACGGCGCCGAGGCCATCGTTGACGCCGTAGATGGCGTCGCCGACCCAGCCGCCGCCACGCCCATGCCAGCGTTCGCGTTTCAGGATGGAATCGAGCAGGCCTTTCGGGCCTAACGACACCGGAGAGACTGGCGAAGCCATGGTGTTCAGGATGCGGGAGTGGGCTTTTTCCTCGAGCGCGGTCTGGCGGAGAAATTCCTCGTCTTCCGCGTTGCCGGCGAGGCCGGCGGCGAGCTGCGCCTGGTATTTTTCCTTGTCGCGGTCTTCCGCCGCTTCCATCCGGCGGATGGCGACATCAGCGCCGGCGGCGCGGTTCCACCAGCGATTAAATCTGCGCCGAAAGTCGTTAGGCAGAACGGGCGGCGGCGCGCCGAGTTCCTGTAACTTGCCTTCCCAGCGCTGGGCATGGCGCTCCTCCGCTTCCGCCATCCGGAGAAGGATGGCGCGGCGTTTTTCGTCGGGCTCGTTCGCCGCGAGGTCGCGATAAACCAGCGCTGTTTCTCGTTCCGCGCGCCAGTTCGCCTGGAGGGCGGAAATCGCTTTGGCGTCTTCCGGTTTCATTCCGTCCCGCTCTATTAGCTGGTTTCGGTTCGCTTGTGCAACTGCGGGCGCGAGAGAAGCGGCATTTTTTCTTTGGCCTGCTGGGTGGTGATGACGAGCGCGACCGAGCCGACGATGACGCCCGCAGCGACGGCGGTGCGGAGGGAGAGGGTCTCACCGGCAAAAAAAGCGCCGAGCAAAACCGCCACGACCGGGTTGACGTAGGCATAGGTCGCGACCTTCGACGGATCGCAATGGCGCAGGAGATAAATGAAGGAGGTGTAGCCGACGACCGCGCCGATGAGGACGAGATAAGTGAATGCGCCTAACGACACTGCGGTAATCTGGCTGGGGTGAAAATTGCGCGCCTCGCCGTGGAGAAGCCCGGCGATGATCATGAGCCCGCCGCCGCAGAGCATGGTCTGGGCGGA
>JBKJNW010000118.1:0-12341 GCA_046593335.1 Chthoniobacterales bacterium
CTGAAGGCGGCGATGGATCGCCCTTCTGATCGCCACAGCTATCTGGAAGCGAGCAAACTGATCGACGCGCTCGATCCAAAAAATGTTCGGCCGGTGTTGGAGGCTTTCCAGGCGCTGCCCAATCAGCGCGAGAAATCGATCTACCTCAGCATGCTGGTCGGCCGCTGGGCCGAAGGCGAACCGCAGGCCGCGCTGGCCTTCGCCCAAGCCAACGGCACTTCCTCCGAACGCCGCGCGATGGTGGCGGCGGCGGTTCGTTCCTGGGCAGAAAAAGATTCGGCCGCGGCCAACGCCTGGGTCCTGCAAATGCCGCCCGGCCAGGACCGTGATCGCGCCCTGCAATCGGTCGTCTCTTCCCTCGCCGATTCCAATCCCGAGGCCGCCCTCGCCATGCTCCAATCGCTGCCCGCTTCCGGCCAGGGCCGGCAGAATTTTTACTGGCCGATTTTTTCCCGCTGGGCGACCATTGATCCAGTCACGGCGGCGCAACGGGCCTCGCAATTGCCGGCCGGATCGGGACACGACAACGCCGTCCAGGTCGTGGCCTCGACCTGGGCCAGTCAGGATGCACAAGCCGCCTTTGCCTGGGCCAACGGCCTGCCGCCGAGCCAGAGTCGCGACAACGCGATCCAGACCGTTCTCTCTTCCTGGGCAAATAAGGATCCGCAGGAAGCTTCCGTCCAGATCGCGGGTCTGCCACCCGGCCCCGCGCGCGATCGCGCCACCGGCAACATCGCGCGGCAGTGGGCCCAAAACGATCCGACCGCCGCGCTCGCCTGGACCCAGGCGTTGCCCCAGAGCGAAGGAAAAAATCGCGCGCTCCAGAATGTGCTCTCGAGCTGGGCGCAAAGTGATCCCGACGCCGCGGCCGACTACGTAGCTGGGTTACCGATCGGGAAAATGCAGGACGACGCGGTGAAATCGATCGCCCGCCAGCTCGCGCCGGCCGATATCCAGACCGCCTTGAATTGGGCGCAAAAACTTCCCGATGGCGCGACCCGGGAGAACGCGCTCAACCCGATCGTCGCACAATGGAGCGAAACCGATCCCGCGAGCGCGGCGGAATTCGCTCTCCGCAGCACGCGCGGCGAAACGCGACAGAGTTTACTCGACAGCATTTCGCGTCAGTGGGCGCAAAACGATCCGCAGGCGGCGATCAGCTGGGCGCAAGGTTTGTCCGATCCGGCGGCCCGCAACGCCACCCTGCCCAACATCATTTCCGCTGTCGCCGAAAGCGACCCGCAGCGTGCCGCGCAAATGCTGCCCCGGCTTTCGGGCGACACGCAAACGGCAGCGGCCACTGCTCTGATTTCGCAATGGGCGGCGAACGATCCGCAGGCGGCCGGCACCTGGGCCAAGTCGTTTCCCGAGGGAAAAACGCGCGGGCAGGTTTTCGAAAATTTGATCTCGCGCTGGGCCGGCAGTGATGCGGAAGCGGCGGCGAGTTGGCTCGGAAGTTTGCCCGACAGCACTTCACGCGACCAGGCGGTGAGCGCGTTTGCCGGTCGGATCAGATCGTCCGATCCCTCGGCCGCGGTGCAATGGGCGGCCACGATCGGCAATGATAGCCTGCGCAACAGCCAGATGGAATCGACCGCGCGCGCTTGGCTGAGAAGCGATCCGCGTAATGCCTCGGCCTGGATCGCGAATTCGTCCTTACCAGACGACACCAAGACGCGGCTGCTGAACCCGGGCGGATAGAGCAAGGTTCGGCAGCGCGAAAGTGGAACATGTTCTATTGAACATGTTCGATTCGGGGTTAATTTCCCGGCGTGCCGAGCAAGCAAGCCACCGCCGAACGCGCCCGCGAGCTCTCTCATCTCCTGGCCATTCTGCACAAATGGGGCGTCCACACCCTGGGCGATCTCGCCGCCCTCCGGCCCGATCCCCTGGGTACGCGGCTTGGGCCGACCGCGGTCCGGCTTTGGGAACAGGCGACCGGCCGCGCCACCCGCCTCCTCCGGCTCGTTAGGCCAGCGGAAGTTTTTCGCGAGGAGATGGAGTTCGAATACGAGATCGAAACCTCGGAGCCGCTCCTTTTTGTTCTGCGCCGATTTCTCGAGCAGATCAGTCTCCGGCTCGGCGCGCTTTATCTCGTCGCGCAGGAACTCACTTTCCGGCTCACTTTTGCCGACAAGTCGCACTACCAGCATCGCTTTCACATTCCCGACCCGACCCACTCGGTGGAGATTTTGTTTCGTCTCCTCCAGGCGCATCTCGAAACTTTTCGGGCGGAACATCCGATCGTCGCCGTCTCGCTGGAGGTAGCCGTGGCCGAGCCGGCACGACAACAGTTTCAATTTTTCGAGACGCCGTTGCGCGACCCGGGCCGGCTCCATGAAACCCTCACCCGGCTCACGGGATTGTTAGGCAGAGAGCGCGTCGGGCACCCGGTCCTGGAGGATTCGCATCGGCCGGAGGCGTTTCATCTCGAAGCGTTTTCCTGGGAACTGCCGTCCGAGCCTAACGAACCGGCGCCAATGATCGGACCCGCCCTGCGCCGCCTGCGGGCGGGCTCAATGCGCGCGGCGGCCGCGGCGGCGGTGGCGCGGCAGGGGCCGTATCGCACTTCGGGCGACTGGTGGGACGTCGAAAAATGGGAGCGGACAGAGTGGGATTTGCAGCTCGCGCGGGGAGAAGTGTGCCGCTGCCGGGAAACGCCCGGCGGCTGGGAAATCGAGGGCATCTATGACTGAAATTTCGATTTCGAGCAGGAGCACGAGGATGAGGATGAGGATGAGCTTCGAAAATCCCCCTTACTCCGGCTCCTGATCGATCCGCACCCCATCATGTCCTACGTCGAACTCCATGCCTGCAGTGCCTTCAGCTTTCTCCGCGGCGCTTCTTTCCCGGAGCAACTGGCCGAGCGCGCGGCGGAGCGCGGCTTGCCCGCCGTCGCCCTGCTTGATCGCAACGGCGTCTATGGAGCCCAGCGCTTTTCCGTCGCCTGTCGCGAGCAGGGGGTGCGTGCCATTACCGGCTCCGACCTCACGATGGAGGACGGCACTCTCCTGCCGGTGCTGGTAGAAAATCGCACCGGCTACGCCAACCTCTGCTCGCTCCTGACCGAGGTGCATTTGCGGAGCGAAAAAGGGAGCTGTCTCGTCCGTTACGAGGAGCTGGCCAAATTTTCCGCAGGATTGATCGCGCTCTTTTCCGAAACGCGATGGGAATCTGCTCCGGGTAGCGCATGCGTCTCGCGTGCTGGCGACGGTGTCCCACCATCGCGAACTTTTCTCAAATCGACGCGCCAGAAAAGTTCGTCGCGCTGGAACAGCGCGACCAGCACGCGAGACGCGTGCGCTACCCAGACAAAAGACCGCGCGCAACGGTTGCTCGACGCTTTCGGGCACGACCGCGTCTATGTCGAGCTGCAGCGGCATCTCGTGAGAGGCGAAGAACGTCGCAATCGCCGCCTGATCGATCTGGCCTCGCATCATTGTCTCCCCCTGCTCGCAACCAACGGCGTGCGCCACGCCACCCCGCTCGGGCGCGAGGTGCTCGACGTTTTTACCTGCATCCGCGAACACACTCACCTCGACGCCGCCGGCACTTGCCTAACGAATAACGCGGAGCGCCATCTGAAGAGCGCGACGGAAATGAAAACGCTCTTCCGCGATCAGCCGGAGGCCGTGGCCAACACCGTCCGCCTGGCCGAGCGGCTCGAGTTTTCGCTCGAGAACATCGGTTACCATTTCCCCGATTACTCGGTCCCGGAAGGGCATTCGATGGATACTTTTCTGCGCACGCTCGTCCTCTTCGGGGCGCAGCAGCGCTACGAGTCGATCTCCCAGAAAGTGAAGCGCCAGCTCGAGTTCGAGCTCAATCTCATCATCCGGCTCGGCTTCTCCGGTTATTTTTTGATCGTCTGGGACATCGTGAATTTCTGCCGGGAAAACAACATCATGGTCCAGGGCCGCGGGAGCGCGGCGAACAGCGCGATTTGTTTTTGTCTCGGGATCACCCCGGTCGATCCGGTGAGCAACAATCTCGTCTTCGAACGTTTTCTGAACGAGAGCCGCAAAGGCTGGCCCGACATCGATCTCGATCTCCCGAGCGGCGATCGGCGAGAGAGCGTCATCCAGGAAATCTACCGGCGTTACGGCAAACACGGCGCGGCCATGACCGCGAACGTGATCACTTATCGCGGGCGGAGCGCGGCGCGCGAGATCGGCAAGGCGCTTAATTTCGCGCCCAACATTCTCGACCGTTTCTCGCATCTGTTTGCGAATGGCGATTTTCCACACACCCTCGATCTCGAATCGCAGATCGAGCAATCGGGTTTGCCCAAGGCGCATCCGCGCATGCCCGCATTTGTTAGGCTCTACCAATCGATCTACGGCCTGCCGCGCCATCTCGGGCAGCACTCCGGCGGGATGATCATCTGTCAGGACAAACTCAGTTCCTTCGTCCCGCTCGAGAACGCCTCCATGCCGGGCCGGGTCGTGGCGCAATGGGACAAGGACGACTGCGAAGATCTCGGGATCGTGAAGGTCGACTTGTTAGGCCTGGGCATGATGTCGGTCATGCAGGACACCTTTGAGCTTTGCCGGGAACGCGGCCGGCCGCTCGATCTCGCGCACATTCCGAAGGACGACGCCGCCACCTACGAGCTGATGCAAAAGGCGGACACGATCGGCGTTTTCCAAATCGAAAGCCGGGCCCAAATGGCGACGCTGCCGCGGATGAAGCCAAAATGTTTTTACGATGTCGTGATCGAGGTCGCGATCATTCGACCGGGGCCGATCCAGGGCGACATGGTTCATCCTTATCTCGCGCGGCGAGCGGGGAAGGAGCCGGTGACTTATTTCGACGAGCGGCTAAAACCGATTCTCGAGCGGACGTTAGGCGTGCCGTTGTTCCAGGAACAAATGCTCAAGATCGCGATGATCATGGCCGATTTTTCCGGCGCGGAAGCGGAGGAACTGCGGCGTGCGCTCAGCTTCCATCGCTCGGTCGAGCGGATGGAAAAGGTGAGTCTGAAACTGCGGACCGGGATGGAGAAAAAAGGCGTCGCCCCCGAGATCATCCTCAAAATCATCCAGTCGATCAGCTCCTTTGCGCTCTATGGCTTTCCCGAATCGCACGCCATCAGTTTCGCCATCCTCGCCTATGGCAGCGCCTATCTGAAAGTGCATCGCGCGGCGGAGTTTTACGCCAGCCTGCTGAACAATCAGCCGATGGGATTTTATGCCCCGGCCACGATCGTGAAAGACGCGCACCGGCATGGAGTGCGGATGCGGCCGGTCTGCGTGGCGGAGTCGGATTGGCGTTGCCTGGTCGAATCGGAGGAATCCGTGCGGCTGGGGTTTTGCGTCGTGAACGGGCTGCGGCAGGAACATGCCGAGGAACTCGTTAGGCAACGGCAGGCGCAACCGTTTCGCTCGACGGAAGATTTTCGGCAACGGGTCCCGCTGACGAAGGATGAGCTGCGCACTTTGGCCGAACTGGGAGCGTTGAATTGTTGCGCGGAACACCGGCGGGAAGCGCTCTGGAAAGTGGAAGAGACGCGCTACGACGATTTGCTCTCGGGTAGGGTGGGCGTCTCGCCCGCCGACGAAAGCGTCTCGCTTTCGCAAACTTTGGAAAGATCGTTTCGGCAAGATGCCGAAACCGGCGGGCCGGACGCCCACCCTACCCGGACTTCGCCGCTCGCGCCGATGACGCTGCCGGAACGGGTGCAGGCGGATTACCTCGCGATGAACCTGACGACCGGACCGCACCCGATGAAATTACTCCGGGAACAATTGCCTAACGTCTGGAGGGCGAGCGATCTCGTCCAGGCCCGGCATGGCGCCACGGTCGAGATCGCGGGCAATGTGATTTGCCGGCAACGACCGGGCACGGCGAAGGGCTTTGTTTTTATCAGCCTGGAGGATGAGACCGGAGTGGCGAACGCAATCGTGACCCCGGATTTGTTTGAGCGCATCCGGCTCGTGATCACGGAGGAGCCGTTCCTCCTGATCGAAGGCGAAGTGCAGAACACCGATAAAGTCGTGCTGGTGAAGGCGAAAAAAATTCGTCCCCTGCCCCACGCCCAACTCGCCGGGAGCGAGTCACACGATTTTCGTTAGGCCTTAATGGCAGCCGCAGCCCGACCCGCAGCCGCCGCCACCGACCGTCCCGACCGATGGACCAATCGATCCACCCGGGACGTGTACGCCGTAGCCGCCGGAGATGACCCGCTTGACCGCTTCGCCCGTCTCCGGATCCACCCGGAGCGGTTCATCTTTCATGCTTTGCTTTACCTCGAAGCGGCGGATCGGCTTCTTCGTGTCGGTGGTTTCGTAAACGTAGGTTGGCATAAAGTTATTCGGCCGCGTGACGTTTGGATTCTTCTTCCGGCGGCTCGGTTGCTTTCTCGGTCGGCGCTGTATCCGGCTCCATCCACTCGGTGTGAAACACACCCGGCTTGTCGACCCGCTCGTAAGTGTGCGCGCCAAAGAAATCGCGCTGCGCCTGGAGGAGATTGGCTGGGAGCCGCGCCTGCCGGTAGCTGTCGAAATACGCGAGCGACGCGCTGAACGCGGGAACCGCCACGCCCTGCTGAATCGCGGTCGCGACCGCAATTCGCCAGTTGTGCTGCGTTTTCTGGATGATCTCGGTGAAATAGGAATCGAGGAGCAGATTCGGCAGCGCCGGATTGCGCCCGTAGGCTTCCACGATGCGGTTAAGAAATTTCGCCCGGATGATGCAGCCGCCGCGCCAAATGGTGGCGATGTCGCCGAAATTGAGGTTCCAGCTGAATTCCTTGCTCGCCGCGCCTAATAATTCCATCCCCTGCGCATAGGAAACGATCTTGGAGGCGTAAAGCGCGTCCCGCACCGCCCCGATCAATTCGTCGCGCTTCCCGCTGAATTTCTCGAGCTGCGGCTGCGGCAAAATCTTCGAGGCCTTGACCCGCTCTTCCTTGCGCGAGGAAATGACACGCGCTTCGACCGCGGCGTTGATGGTGGAGATGACGATCGATTGCCGGATGGCGGATTGCAGGGTCCAGATGCCGGTGCCTTTCTGGCCGGCTTTGTCGAGGATGACGTCGACCAGCGGTTTGCCGGTCTCGGGATCTTTCTTGCGAAAGATCTGCGCCGTGATGTCGATCAGGTAGCTGTCGAGATCGTCGCGATTCCATTCCGCAAAGATGTCGGCCAGTTCGTCCGTCGT
Source organism: Chthoniobacterales bacterium (assembly GCA_046593335.1). Taxonomy (GTDB): domain Bacteria; phylum Verrucomicrobiota; class Verrucomicrobiia; order Chthoniobacterales; family UBA10450; genus Palsa-1392. Next base: position 7,162 of record JBKJNW010000118.1, read on the forward strand.
TAGGCCAAGGACGCCGCTGAGAATGGCGTAGGCCTCGCAGATGAGCTGCATGTCGCCATACTCGATCCCGTTGTGGACCATCTTGACGTAATGCCCGGCGCCGTCCGGTCCCATGTAGCGGACGCACGGTTCGCCATACACGACGGCGGCGATTTTGGTGAAGATCGGTGCGATAATGTCCCACGAGGCGCGCGGACCGCCCGGCATGAGAGAGGGGCCCTTGAGCGCGCCTTCTTCGCCGCCGGAGACGCCGCAGCCGACGAAGTGAATGCCCTGCGCTTCGAGTTCCTTGCAGCGGCGCTGGGTGTCGGTGAAAAGCGAGTTGCCGCCGTCGATGATGACGTCGCCTTTTTCTAAAAGCGGGACGAGCTGGCCGATGACAGCGTCGACCGGCGCACCGGCCTTGACCATGATCATGGCCTTGCGCGGGCGTTGCAGGGCGCCGACGAATTCTTCCATCGTCGTGGTCGGCTGGATGTTTTTCCCTTTGCCGCGGTTGACGGCGAACTTCTCCGTCACCGCGGTGGTGCGGTTGTAAACCGCGACCTGGAATCCTTTCGACTCCATGTTGAGGACGAGGTTTTCGCCCATGACGGCGAGGCCGATAAGGCCAATATCACATTGATTCGGTTTCATTTTCGGTTTCTCCTGAAGGCGTCCGCGCCCTGACGACAGAAGGTGCAGGCTCGCTTCAGCAGATGGCAACTTGGCATTCGGCAATCCTTATCACAACCAGCCCGCTGCGCGAACGACCCAATCAATGGAACGGCGCGGCCGGCGCCTCGATCGATTTCTGGGGCGTGGTTCGGGCGCTGGAAGATGGGCGGGAGATTTCCGGGATCGAATACGAGGCGCATGAAAAAATGGCGCAGCACCAGCTGGAAACAATCGCGGGCGAAGCGCGGAGCAAATTCGCGCTCGAAGAAGTGCTCCTGGAACATCGCACCGGTTTCGTCGCGGCCGGGGAAGCATCCCTTTTCCTGCGGGTGGGGAGCGCCCATCGCGGCGCTGCCTTCGAGGCCAGCGCCTGGATCGTGGCCGAGCTGAAAAAAAAGGTGCCGATCTGGAAGAAACCGATTTTCGTTAGGCAAGAAAATCCGGCGGTGCGCTCATGAACTGGGCCAATCGTCTCACCCTCGGCCGGCTCGTGCTGACGGTCCTCTTCGTCCTCGCGCTCAGCTCGCTCTGGACCTATGGCCGGACGGCTGCGCTGCTCCTTTTCGCGCTCGCCGGGATCAGCGATTATTTCGACGGCGAGATCGCGCGGCGTTACGGGATCGTGACCAATTTCGGGAAGCTGATGGATCCGCTGGTGGACAAGGTGATGATGTCGGCCGCCTTCATTTGCCTGGTGCCGCTGGAGGCGGTGCCGGCCTGGGTGGCGACAATCGTGGTCGCGCGCGATTTTCTCATCACCGGCCTGCGCCTGCTCGCTTCTTCCGAGGGCCAGATCCTGCCGGCGGAGAAACTGGGTAAACACAAGACCTCCTGGCAGATTGTGACGGTGGTTTTCTTCCTTCTCCTCCTCTCCGCCGGCGAGCTGCAGCCGGGAGTGGAGGCGACGGCCTGGTGGCAAATCAGCTGGCGCTACGGGGGCAACCTGCTCCTCTGGATTACGATCGGCCTAACGATCTACTCCGGACTCGGCTATCTTTGGCGCCATCGCGCCCTCGTCCGCGCCTAGAAGAAACTCTGCGGAACTTCGATCTTATCGCCCGGCTGAAGTTTCGGATCGAGCCCGGGCTCTTTCCGGATTCGCCGCACGTCGACCACGGTCGCTTCGCTGCCGCGAAGGAGACGGACGCGTTTCTGGTCGGCGAAATCATTAAAGCCGCCGGCGGCGTTGATCGCGGTCAGGAGGGTCATGTCTTCGGTATAAGAAACGCGGTTGGGCGCACGCACCGCGCCGCCAACGTTCACGAAGCGGCTCTGCGGCTGCATCACGATTGTGATCGTCGGATTGCTGAAAATCCGGGCGGACTTGTAGCTGCCTTCGATCGCGCTCCCAAGCTGCGAAGGGGTCAGTCCCTCGGCCCGCACCTTGTTGATGTAAGGCATGTTGACCATGCCGTTGGCATCGACGGTGTAGATGTTGTTGACCTGCGTTTGTTCGTCGGCCGGAACCCCGCTGATGCGCAGCTCGACCGGGTCGCCGGGGCGAAGGACGGAATCCGCCAGCGCCACCGGAAGGGCGAGCGCAAGCAGGAGAAACGCGAGAAGCCCCTTTCGCATCCTAGTATTCATCCGGGCTGGACGCACCGTTCTTGGCCGAAGCGGTCCGCGAACTGCGCCGGGCTGATTTGCGATCGCTGCCGTGGGTCGGGTAGTAGCCGTAGTAGCTGGTGTAGTAATAATAATTTTGGTCGTGTTTCAGATCGACGTTATTCAGGACGACGCCGAGGACGCTGCCGCCCACGCCGACGATCGCCTGTTTTACCCGGGTCAGCATCGCGCGCGGAAAGCGCCGGTGCTGCACGATGATAATGGTCTGGTCGACTTCGCTGGCCAGGACCGAAGCGTCGCTCACACCGAGCATGGGAGGCGAATCGAACAGGATCATGTCGAAGCGCGTCTTTAATTCCGCGATCAAATCCGACATCCGCTGTGAGTTGAGAATTCCGACCGCGTCGGAGGGCAGAACGCCGCTCGGCAAGAGGGAGAGGTTTTCCACTGCGGTCGAATAAATGACGTCGTCGAGCGGGATATCGCTCGTCAGATAATCCGTTAGGCCTTTTTTCGCTTCGAGATCGAAGAGGGTCTGCTGAACCGGCCGGCGCAGATCCGCGTCCACCACCAGGGTGGAATAACCGCCCTGCGCGCAAATGTAAGCGAGATTGGCCAAGGTGGTCGACTTGCCTTCTCCCGGCCCGCCGCTGACGAGCGAGATGGTGTTGGAGTCCGGACTCTTGCGATTGAACTCAATGTTCGTGCGCAGGATTCGGTAAGCCTCGGCGTCGGGACTGTCGCCCCCTTCCCGGGCGAGGAGCCCGATGTTTTGCGGAATGATGGCGAGGACGGGTACGCCCAGCAGCGTCTCGACGTCATCCATCGTCTTCACGCTGGTATCGAGGTATTCGATGAAAAAGGCGAGGCCGACGCCGAGGACAAGACCGACGAGCGCACCAAGCGCCATGTTCAAGGCAACGCGCGGGCGAGCGGCGGTGGGGGCCGGCTCCGCCACCTGCTTCACGCTCACGGCCTGGCGCGGCATGGCCATCTCCATCGTCTGGGTTTGGGCGCGAAGTCGCACCCCATCGCGCAAGCTTTTCTCCTTGATGTAGGCGTTCTTGGCCCGGACGTAATTGGCGCTGAGATTTTTCTGGGTGAGTTGCGCTTCGTTGATGTCGGTCAGCCGTTTGTTCAACTGGTCCCGTGTCGCCCGGGCGGAGTTGAGATTGCGCTGGAGCGCATCCCGCACACTTGCGACCTGCTCCTCGAGCTGGCGGACGTAGACTTGCTTGGTCGCGCGGAGGGCTTTGACCTTGGGATGGTTTTCCCCGAGACCGGAATTCAAGAGCTGCGCTTCGCTCGCTACGGCTTCCTGGTAGTTGGGCAGGATTTTCAGAACCGTCGGATCCTGGATGTTGAGGGTCGGCATCATCCGCATCAGGTCTTCACCCTTCAGATTTTCGATCTGTTGCAAAGCCGCGCTCAGAGTCGCGACCTTGGTCTCGGAGTCGTTCACTTCGCCTTCCTGCTTGACCACGTTCTGGTTGGCCGCGGTGAGCGAGTCCTCCGTTCCCTCGGGATTGAGATCGACGATGTGCTCTTCGTCGCGGATCCGGGACACTTCCTTGGCCGCCTCCTCCACCTTGCGATCTTCTTTCGCGACCTCTTCGTTCATCGTCTCGACCGCGCGATTCAGAATCTCCCGTTCTTCCTGGACGCGCTTTACCTGGTAAACCGCGACGATTTTGTTCGCGATATCGGCCGCTTCCTGCGGGTCGGTATCGTAGACGCTGATCTGGAGCAGATCGGTATTGCGCACCTCATCGAGGTCAAGCTTGCCGCGCAGGACCTGGTAGGTTTGTTCGCGGGTGGGGCGAAAGCCGTTGCGCGCCCATTTGTCCTGCAGCTTCAACTCGTCGATCACCGGATAGAGAATACCCGTGCGCTGTAGCACCTGGTAAACGGTCGGGGCCAGTTGCGGATCGTGATAAGGCTGGAGGCCGTCGGTCCCGAAAATGCGCGGATTTTCCGCCATCGATTTCACCTCGATAAAAACGGAGGACTGATATTCGCGCGGCTGAAAATAAGTCACGACCGCCGTGGTGATGACGACGAGAAGAAAAGCGAGAAGGATGAGCCCCCAGCGAACCCGGATGACCCGCCAGTAGTCGAGAAAATGGAGGCTGACGTCTTCGTTATGTGCCATGAAATCCTTGTCCGGTTCCGGGGCGGGAATCTACCTGAAGAACCTCCCAGCGCAAAAGCCGTGCCTGGGAGAGCGCGACGGTCTAAAAAGTCGCGTTCAGGCCTAAATAATACCGATTTCGCGCGTATTCCCGCAGGGTGATGTCGGACAAGACCTCCGTGTGGCTGTAGCCGGCGAGAGCGGCGAAAGTGGAATTGATCTCATAACGAACCCCGAGCGTGATATCGAGCGAGTCCTCGGTGAACGAAGGAACGAAGAAAACCGGGGTCGCCAGGCTGTCGTTTTGGTCGTGCTGATAATAGAACGAGAAGGTGGAAGAGATGCGCGGGGTAAAGGCGTAATTTGCGCGCAGCCCGGTCCGGAAAGAGGTGCGCGATGCCGCGCCAGGGATATCGGGTTCGTCGAGCCCGTAACGGTTGTTCCAGCTGACCGAGGACTTCTCGGTCAGCGCGTAATTCAGCGTCGCCTCCGCATAGGGTGAAGTGCGTTCGCCAAAATTCGCAAACTCACGAAATTGCACGCCGCCTCGGAGGGAAACGTTAAAGCGCGGGTTAAAGCTGTGATCGAGCCCGCCGAGGACGAAGTGCGTCGTGGAATCCCGCGGCGCGGTGTCGTAGTCGGTGATCAGGAAGCGATATTCCGCGACCGCGGTGGTCGTGGGAAGGACAAGGAAGCGGAACTCGTTGCCAAAGGTATGCTCGAAACGGTCCTCAAAAAAACCGACCGAGCTGTCCTCATAATTGAGCGCCCCGAGAGTGTAACTGGTCACGGTCGAAAAACGCGGCGCCCACTGGTAAGAGGTGGA
>JBKJNW010000164.1:0-8318 GCA_046593335.1 Chthoniobacterales bacterium
CTCGGTCCTCGTTAGGCTGCGATTTTGTCTTCGACGACCCGGCCGTCGAACAAGTGAATGGTGCGATCGGCGTGCTGCGCGAAGCGCTGGTCGTGTGTGACCATGCAGATGGTCGCGCCGCCGGCGTGCAGTTCTTTTAAGAGATCCATGACCGCTTCGCCGTTGCGCGAGTCGAGGTTACCGGTCGGTTCGTCAGCCAGAAGGATGGCCGGTTTGCCGGCGAGCGCGCGCGCCACCGCGACGCGCTGCTGTTGACCGCCGGAAAGCTGACTGGGCAAATGTTTGGCCCGATGCGCCATGCCGACGCGCTCGAGCGCTTCATTGACGAAAGTTTTGCGTTCGCTCGCCCCCATGCCGCGATAGGTCAGCGGCAGCTCGACGTTCTCGAAAACCGTCAGGTCGCCGATGAGGTTAAAGCTTTGGAAAATGAAACCGATCTCGCGATTCCGAATCCGGGCGCGCTCGGGAAAGGAGAGGTTCGCGACCTCGCCGCCCTTGAGCGAATAGCTGCCGTCCGACGGCGTATCGAGCAACCCGAGGATGGAAAGAAGAGTCGATTTTCCGCAACCGGACGGGCCGGCGATGGAGACGTATTCGCCGGTGCGAATATCGAGGTGAATGCCCGAGAGGGCGTGCGTTTCGACTTCGTCCGTCAGGAAGACTTTGGTGACGCCGTCGAGGTGGATCAGGGTTGGATTGCCGTTATTCATGATTGGTTGGTTTGGATGATGAGGTGGGTTGCTGTAGACGCCGCCCTCGGGACGACGCGGGTATTCGCGTGGCTGGATATGAGAGAGCCTCGTGTTGGCAAAGTTTGTTCCCGCGTTTCGCAGAGCGAAGCGTCTACAACCGCCGATGAGGCGAAACGTTTCATCAATTCAACCTGATGCGATCGTGTGAATCGTAGGCGCTGGTGTCGGAAAGGATGACCGAGTCGCCCGCGTTCAGGCCGCTCAGGATTTCGATTGTGTTGACGGAACTGCGGCCGAAGTGCACCGGGGTACGGATCGCTTCGCCGCTGGAGGTAAGTTTGAAGACGCCAACCGTCGCGCCGTCCTGGGCGAAGGCCGGGCGGCCGACGTAGAGGACGTTGTCGAGACGCTCGAGCTCGATTGTGCCATCCACGCTCAAGTCGGGCCGGGCGCCCTTGGGCAGCGCACCGTCGAGCGCCACGTGCACCGTGACGGTGCCCTGCTCGACCGCGGGGTCGACCCGAATGACGTGACCGGAAACAATACCGTTGCGCGTGTCAATCGAGGCGGGCTGGTTGATCTGAATGTCCTTCGCCTGCGTCTCGGCGATTTTGATTTGGGCTTTTAATTTCTTCGGGTCGGCGACGCGGGCGAGATTGGTTCCGGGCGTGACGCGCTGGCCGACTTCGACCGGGAGTTGCTGCAGCACTCCTTCCATGCCGGCTTTGACGTGCAGCGCTTCCACGTCGCGCGCTTTCAATTTCGCGGCGGCGATAAGCTGATTGACCGTGGCCTGTTTGGCCGCGAGCTGCGGATCGATCGAGTCGCGGGCGAAGACGAGCCGTTTGTTTTCGATCTCGTCGCGGTTCTGGAGTTCATCCCGTTTGATGATGGAAGTTTTGTAGGCGAGGTCAGCGATGAGGCCGTTTTTCTTCAGGCTTTCGTTCGTCTCGGCTTCCATCTTGGCCTGCTGATATTCGGAGTGGACCTGGGCGGTGGTCGATTCCTGACTTAGGAGTTCGCGTTGGAGAGTGGCCTTGAGGGTCGTCAGCTCCGCTTCCGCGGTGGTGGCGGCCGACTCGGCGTCGAGCGCCAGTTGTTGCAAGTCGGGGCTGGAAAGCTCGAGGATAATGGTATCTGGCTGCACCTTGGCGCCTGGCCTAACGACGATTTTCTCAACCCGGCCTTCCTTGCTCGTCGCGATCCAGCGAATGTCTTCCGGGACGAGAGTGCCGAGGCCCCGGACCTGGCGGAGCATCGGACCGCGCTTGACCGTGTCGACCCAGACGGCGGCCCGGTCGACGCTGACCGCGGCCGGTTTCAAACGCGAAATCGCGACCGTAACCAGGATCAGAGCGAGCACGGAGGCGCCGCCGACGATGAGCCGCTTTTTCTTTTTCTTGCGAGCAACATCGGGGCGCGGGACATCCATGGATGAGGTGACTGGAGTGAAGCCCGGAGCGCGCGCCGGCTCGGTGCCACCGCCGATCACTTCGAAGCTTCTTTGCACGATGATGACCTAAGGGCGCGCTTAAAGCACGCTGATGCTGTGAACGAGGATCGCGACCGCCTGCAGGCCATTCACGATCGGGAAGAGCGCGGTCAGGATGAGCGCGGCGAAAACGCCGGTGTCGACGAGAAAGCCGCGGTTGGCTTCCCCGGCGAAATACTCATTGCTGATCTCGAAGAAAGCCGGGCGGCGATATTGGGCCGGGGTTCCGCAGCAGCCGGTCAACTGTGCGCTTTGATAGCGGTGGCTGATTTGCGGGAAGCCCGAACCATAGCGTTCGGCCCGCGGATTGGGTTCGTCCCGTTGGTTGTAGTCTTGGATTTGAGGTGTGTTTTTCATTTTCTTACTGGCTATTACTGGTGAGATGCGATTCGTCTCACATTTGGATTCAGGAATTTTTTCCTGAGCTGCCGCCCCCTATTGCAATGGCCGTGCCAGAAGATTTTTATTTTTATAAGCTGTTGTTTCTTAGGGAGATAAGAGGATCGACAATTTCGGACCGAGGTTCGTTTTGCCGCGACGCTGGGATTAAGCTGTCCCGATTACGGGACGCGGTTCCGCCGTTCATCCTTCTCCTTCTCTTGCTCCTAATCCTGCTCCCTGTTTTGAAGCTGAATAATTTAGGAGCGGGATTAGGATTAGGAGCAGGAGCAGGAGAAGGTCCTCGTTAGGCCCTAACGAGGCAGACGAAGAAGCGCTTCGCTGCCGGTGCGGTCAGCCCGGTTGGCGAGGGTGAGCGAACCGTTGTGCGCTTCCGCGATTTGCCGGCTAAGGGTGAGGCCGATGCCGGAACCGCCGGGCTTGGTGGTGAAGAAGGGAACGAAAAGGTTCGCGGGATTCATGATTCCCGGGCCTTCGTCACGCACGAACACTTCCGCGCAGTCGCCGCGCTCGCGCCACCCGGCCGTAACCTTGCCGCCGGTCTCAAGGGCGGCGTCGACCGCGTTGTGCAGGATGTTGATGAGCAACTGCTCGATTTGCGCGGCGTCGGCCGGGATGAGGATGGTCCCGCCCTCGGCGAGGCGGACGGCGAGCCGGGTCTCGAGCTCGACGACGCGCCTAACGAGTTGACCAAGGTTGATTTCTTCCTTCTGCGGCGGCGGGAGGCGGGCGAGCCGGGCGTAGGCCTGCATGAACCGGCTGAGCGAATCGGCCCGGGCGGCGATCACGTTCAAGCCGCTGCGGGCGTCGTCCCGCCAATCGGCCGGGGGCGGATCGCGCTTGAGCAAATGCTCGAGACTGCCCGCGATCGACTTGATCGGGGCAAGCGAGTTGTTCATTTCATGGCCGAGCACCCTAACGAGTCGCTGCCAGGCGGTCCGCTCCTCTTCGCGCAGGGTGCGGCTGAGGTCGGTCAGGACGAGTAGTTCATGGGGCAGCCCGCGCTCGCGAAAATCGCTTTTGCGCACGCCCCAGCGGCCGGAGCCACCGGGGAAAGTGAGAGAGAGCGGGGCATCCTCGTCGGCATCGAGGCAGATAGCGAGGCCGAGGTCGCTGGCGCGCCGGCCTAACAATTTGTCGATCGGCTGGCGGAGGAGGTTTTCGCCGGCGCGATTGACGAGACGGAGCCGGCGATCGGGATCGAAAGTGAAAACCGCGACATCGATTTCGGCCATGATGGTGCGGAGGAGCGCAGTCGCTTCGAAGGCACCGAGCCGCTGCACCCGGAGAGTTTCGCCGAGCTGGTTGATCTCGAGCAGGACTTCGCCGAGCGCGTCATCGGCCCGGGCGCCGCGGGCGCGAATCGAGTAATCGCCCTCGCGAAGCGCGGCCAGGAGGTTACTCATGGTCTGGAGGGGTCGGACGACTCGTTCGCGGGCGCTGGCGAGGAAAGCGAGGGCGCAGCTGGCGATAACGAGGGTCAGAGTCCAGTTCAGCTTGGCGCTGAAATCGCCAAACCAGAGGAGGGCGAGCGCGGTGAGCATGGCCGGCCCGGCCGCGCCCAGGGTCAGCCAGGTGAGGCGGGTTTCATGAGAAAGACGATGCCGCGGTTTACGCGCGGGTTTCATCGCCGTGCTCGATCACAGTCCATAATGCTGGAGGCGGCGGTAGAAGGCGCTCCGGCTCAGGCCTAACGACTCGGCCGCCTTGCGCGCATTCCCTTCGTGGCGGGCGAGCGCTTTTTTGATCAGGAAGGCTTCCACTTCCTCGAGGCTCATTTCTTCCAGGCGCGGGGAACCGTCTCCTCCACTCGTTAGGCCAAGATCGTTCTTTTTGATCGTCGCGCCCTGGGCCATGAGGACCGCGCGCTCGATGACGTGATCGAGTTCGCGCACGTTGCCCGGGAATTCATGGCGCATGAGAGCTTCGTGCGCGGCGGGCTCGAAATCGGTGAACTTTTTGCGGTAACGCTCCGCATGCTGGCGGAGGAAGTGGGCGGCGAGGGGCGCAATGTCCTCGCGCCGTTCGCGCAGGGGCGGGAGGGGAACCTCGATGGTGTTAAGGCGAAAGAGCAGATCCTGGCGGAAGCGGCCGGCGGCGACCTCCTCGGTGAGATTGGCGTTGGTCGCGGAAATGATCCGGACGTTGGCGCGGAGGGTGCGCGAAGAGCCGACGCGTTCGAACTCGCCGGTCTCGATTACGCGCAGGAGCTTGGCCTGCTGGGTCATGGGCAGGTTGGCGATTTCATCGAGGAAAAGCGTGCTCTCATCGGCCAGCTCAAAGCGTCCGGCCCGATCGGTCTTGGCGTCGGTGAAAGCGCCTTTGACGTGGCCGAAAAGCTCGCTCTCGAAAACGCCCTCGGAGAGGCCGCCCATGTTGACCGTGATCATGATCTTGCTCGCGCGGCTGGAAAGGGAATGGAGCGCCTGCGCGATCAATCCTTTGCCGGTGCCGTTTTCGCCCGTGATCAGGACGTTGGCATCGGAGGGCGCGACGCGGGTGACGAGCTCGATCACCGGGCGCATACGGGGCGAGTCGGAAATAATGTTCGGCATTTTGCCGCGGAGGAGCTCGTTCTTAGCTTCGAGCTGCTGACTTTTGCGCAAGGCGCTCCCGAGCGCGATCTGGGTCCGGACGATGGCGAGGAGGCGGTCGTTATCCCAGGGTTTGGTCACGAAATCGCGCGCGCCCAGTTTCATGGCTTCGACCGCGAGATCGACCGTGGCCCAGGCGGTCATGACCACGATCGGGAGGGTATCGTCGAGCGCCTGGAGGCGCGGGATGGCCTCGAGGCCTTCCTGTCCCGAGGTGGTGTCGCGATTGTAATTCAGGTCCATCATGAGCAGCGCATAGGTGCGTTTCTCAAGCGAATTCAAGACCGCGCCTAACGACGTCACGACGTCGATCTGGTAGCCTTCGCCCTTCAGCAGGATGCGGAGCGCCTCGAGCACGTCGCTCTGGTCGTCGGCGATGAGGATGCGGCTCATGGGATAACGATGAACCGCATTTCGCGGGCGCCGTCAATTCCACGAGGGCCGGGAGGTCTCCCGATAAACTCGTTAGGCAAAAAGATCCGGGCGGAACTTTTCCCCACCGCTTCCCGTTAGGCGGGAGAGAAATCCCTCCGACCTAACGAATCGAGTGCGGCGAGGAAGTTTAGATGGCGTTAAAATGCATCGGCACGCGCACTTTTTGCGCGACCGGATGACCATTTTTCATCGCCGGCGCCCAGCGCCATTTCGAGATCGCGACCATCGCGGCGTAGGCAAAGGCAGGGTTGGTCATCGTCTCGATCGCGAAGTCCTCGGCCTTGCCCTCGACGTTGATCGTGCAGATGACGCTGACAAAACCTTTTTCCCGACGATCAGCCTCCAGGGCTGGATATTCCGGCCGCTCTCCTTCCAGCACCTTGGGCGGGGTATCGAAGGCGCTCGATTTCACGTGCACGACCGACTTCATCGGTTTGAGCGGGGTGCGCGCGCGGTCCTGGTAATTCATGTGCGAGCAACCAGCGACGAGCGCGGCGAGCAGGAGAGCGACCGTGGGGAGAGTCGATCTTTCCCTGCTGGCGGCGAAGAGAGTTCTTTCGACCTGCACCATTTGTTCTGTTGCTGCTTCGAAACGGTAGACCGGCCCGGGTCGCGCATGCAACCGAAACGATCTTCGCGGCCGGCGTCATTTCGCGATTGTGCTCCGTCGCGCAGTCGGCGACAAAATGGCCGGCCCGGGATTCGCTCTAAAAGATGGACGTGCATTTACTTCACCTGATCATCGTTTTCGCACTCGTCGTGCTCGTCTTCGTCGCCTTCCTGCGGGAATGGATGTCGCCCGATCTCGTCGCGCTCTCGGCCATGGGGCTGCTCCTGGTTACTGGGATTCTCGGGACCGAGGAAACCTTGGCGGTCTTCAGCAATAGCGCGCCAATCGTCATCGGCTGCATGTTTGTCCTGAGCGCGGCGCTGGAAAGGACGGGCGCGATCGATGCGCTGGCGCGGGTCTTTCTCCGGATGGCGGGCAAGAGCGAGCTGCGCGCGCTCGCCGCGTTGGCGTTGCTGACCGTGCCGCTCTCCGCTTTCGTTAACAACACTCCGGTCGTGGTCGTTTTCATGCCCGTGGTGCTGGCGCTGGCGCGCACGACCGAGCTGAAGGCCTCGCGGCTTTTAATCCCGCTCTCTTATTTCTCGATCCTGGGCGGCACCTGCACCCTCCTTGGCACTTCCACAAACCTGCTCGTCGATGGCGTGAACCGTCATCATGGACAGCCGCCGTTTGGGATCTTCGAAATCACTCCCTTGGGAATCATCTATGGGATTATTGGCATCGCCTACATCCTGTTGATCGGCCGCAAGCTGCTGCCCCAGCGCGAGACTCTCGCGGCGCTCATCGGGAGCGGGATGGCGAAACAATTCCTCATGCAGGCCGTCATCAGCCGGGAGTCTCCGTTGGTTGGCAAGACGCTGCCGGAAACTCCGCTCGTCCGTTTGCGCGAGGCGCGCCTGATCGACGTGGTGCGCGACGGCCAGCGGCTCGAAACTCCGCTGGATAAATTGCGTTTCGCGGCGGGCGACATCCTCCTGCTGGAATCCCCGGTGGCCGGAGTGAAAGGAATCAAGGAGATGCCGGGCGTCGTCTTTCAACCGGAAGCCGATCTGGAAGACGAAAGCAGCGCGCCGCGGGAGGCGGTGCTGATGGAGGGAATTATCGGGAGCCGTTCCGGGTTTGTCGGGAAGACGTTGCGGGAGCTGAATTTTCGCCAGCGTTATGGGGTGCTCATTCTGGCCGTCCATCGCCAGGGGGAAAATCTGCGGGAAAAATTCGAAGACGTGCGGCTGGCGTTTGGCGACACGCTGCTCGTGCAAGGACCGGTGGAAGGAATTCATCGCTTGATGCAGGAACGCGATTTCCTTTCCCTGACGGAGCCGAAACAGCGCGCGTTTCGGCGCCAAAAAGCGCCACTGGCGATCGCCGCGATCGTCGCCGTCATGTTGCTGGCGGCTTTCAATGTCTTTTCCATCACCGTCCTCGCGCTGGTCGCAGCCGTCCTGGTCATCCTGACAAAATGCCTCGACGTCGACGAAGCGTACGAGGCGATTGAGTGGCCGTTGCTTTTCATCATCTTCGGCATGCTCGCGCTCGGGCAGGCGATGGAAACAACCGGCGCGGCTCATCTCCTCGCGACCGGTGTGACTGGCGCCTTCGGCCGATTCGGCCCCGCCGTCACCCTCTCGGTCATGTATTTCGTTGCCATGGTCCTGACGGAACTGATCAGCAACAATGCTGTCGCCGTGCTCCTGACTCCAATCGCGTTCGAAATCGCGGCTGCGATGGGCGTGGATGCGCGGCCCTTCACGATCGCGGTGATGTTTGGCTGCAGCGCCAGTTTCTCGACCCCGATCGGCTACCAGACCAACACCTACGTTTTCGGTGCGGGCGGCTATAAGTTCACGGATTTCCCGCGCGTTGGCGTGCCGCTCAACCTCATTCTTTGGCTAACGGCGAGCGTCTTGATTCCGATCTTTTGGCCGTTCGTAGCCGCGCACTAAAACAAAACGCCCGGCCGGAAAGGCCCGGCCGGGCGTCTGGTTTAACGAATTAGGACCGGACGGTTATTGCGACACCGCCATCGTTCCGTCGATGTCGTAGGCTTCGACCAAGCCGACGCCACTCGTGTCACCCACACCGCTCAGGATGACAGTGTAGGCACCCGCCGGCAGGACTTGATAAAGCGCCGACTC
>JBKJNW010000179.1:0-3418 GCA_046593335.1 Chthoniobacterales bacterium
TTGGACAGCATCTGGCGCAAGACCAAGGATGACTCAGTCGAGGTCCACCTTGGTCGCACGATCATGAATCTGATTCGTGAGGAAAAGCGCGTCGTCGACGACACGGGAAACGCTTTCACTTACAAACAATTGTTGCTGGCTACGGGCGGGACGCCTCGGCGCCTTCCGTTCGGCGACGACCAGATCATCTATTTCCGCACGCTGGCGGACTATCGACGTCTTCGCGCTATGTCCGATACTGGCCGGCGTATTGCAGTCATCGGTGGCGGCTTTATCGGTACGGAGATCGCCGCAGCCCTGGCCTTGAATGGCAAAGAAGTGGTCCTGATTTTCCCGGGCCATGACATTGGCGAAAAAATCTTTCCGGCCGCTCTCGCCCAATTTGTTTCCAGCTACTACGAGCAAAAGGGAGTCGAGCTGATCGCGGGCGACAAGGTGGTGGCGGCGGAAGCGCGCGGCAATCAGCGCGTCCTAAAAACCGCTGCCGGCAGAGAAATCGTAGTCGATGGGGTCGTGGCAGGAGTCGGAATCGAGCCAAACATCGAACTGGCCGCCGCAGCCGGACTCACGACGGAGAATGGCATCACCGTGGACCAGTTCCTGCGGACGAACGATCCAGCGATCTATGCTGCCGGAGACGTGGCCTCCTTCCGCAATCCGGCCTTAGGAAAACGCCTGCGAGTCGAGCACGAAGACAACGCTAACTCGATGGGACGCCTGGCCGGTCGCAACATGGCCGGGATGACCGAGGCCTATGATCATCTGCCCTTCTTCTACTCGGACATGTTCGACCTGGGATACGAAGCGGTCGGCGAAATCGATTCACGTCTCGAAACCTACGCCGACTGGAAACGGCCTAACGAAGAAGGCGTTGTCTATTATCTAAAGAACGGCCGGGTGCGTGGCGTGCTGCTCTGGAATGTGTGGGAACAGGTGCCGGCCGCGCGCGCCTTGATCGCCGAGCCCGGGCCATTCACGCCCGCGAATCTCAAAGGCCGGTTGCCGGCCAAATCATGAAGCCGCCGAGGATTCACGACCATGATAACCACTGAAAACGAAGCGCCGCCAAACCAACTCGAACAAATCAAGCAGTTCACGACGATTGTCGCCGACTCGAGCGATCTCGAAACGATTGGCGAATTCAAACCGCAGGATGCCACGACCAATCCGAGCCTGGTCTACGCTGCGACCCAGAAGGAAAATTATCATTACTTGATCGAGGAGGTCCTGGTGGAGCGCAAAAATTCAGGGCTCGCTGGCGCGCAGCAGATCGAAGACATCGCTGATCATCTTCTGGTGCGGTTCGGCTGCGCGCTCCTCGAGATCGTGCCCGGCCGGGTCTCGACCGAAACCGACGTCCGCTTTTCCTTCGATGTGCAAGGCGCGATCGAAAAGGCCCGGCGCCTGATTGCGCTTTATCAAAATAAAGGGATCGGCCGGGAGCGTGTGCTGATCAAGATTGCGTCCACCTGGGAAGGCATCATGGCGGCGGAGCAACTGCAGAAGGAAGGCATTAAATGCAACATGACGTTGCTCTTTTCACTCGCGCAGGCGGTGCGCGCCGCGGAAGCGAAAGTGCAGCTCATCTCGCCCTTCGTCGGCCGGATCTACGATTGGTTCAAGGCGGCGAACAAACGCGACTACGCCGGTGAGGAAGATCCGGGAGTAAAGTCCGTGCAGGAGATTTACACCTATTACAAACACTTCGGTTACGAGACGGAAGTGATGGGTGCGAGTTTTCGCAACGTCGGCGAGATTCTCGAGCTCGCAGGTTGCGATCTCCTCACAATCAGTCCGCCGCTGATGCAAGAGCTTTCCGAAGCGCACGAGCCGGTCGAGCGAAAGCTAAGACCTGAAATGGCGAGGGACCTTAACGTGTCCCGGCTGGAATTGGACGAGAAGAAATTCCGCTACCTCATGAACGAAGACGCCATGGCAACGGAGAAAACCGCGGAAGGAATCCGGAAGTTCGCGGCCGATATCGCAAAACTAGAGAAATTTATCGCTGCGCAAATTCATCTGGGCGCGGACGAGCGAGGACGCGACTCGAAACAAGCGAGGACCGAATGAGCTGTGAATCTTTGGAACTCATGTGGAATGCTTGTATGGGCAGCGTGCGATTGTCTCTTCGTGGAATGCGACTTGGATCAAAGAGCCTGATGGGGGGACCGGGGACAACCGTACCGAGTAGCGCGAGCGACCCACCACCCCGCGTGGCGTGCTCAGGACCCATGAGGGCGAAAATTTTGTGGAGAGAGCATTCGTCACCCGTCCGTGTTGGTCGATTACCACGACGTCAACGTGAGACCACGCTGCGCTGATCCATCCCGGGCCGCGCTTCTCGACCGCGCCGGAAATCAGAATGCCTTTCGCATCTTTGTGCGCGTGGCCAGTGGCGATTGGGCCTGATCCTCTCGACTTGAGTTGGAGAGGAAAAGCCTCGATGTGCTCGTGACCGCGGAGCGCCATCGCGAAATCCAAAAAGTCATCGGACTGCGAGAGGTTGTGCACAAAGGTCGCGCATCCGCAGAACGAAAGAGCGGCTCCGGTAGCGAGGATATGAAATCCGCGCCTCATCATAGAGCGCGATCTCATCGTTTGGTTGGCGCAGGTACCGCCCGGAGTAGCCGCAGCGCGTTGGCGATGACAACAAGCGTAGCGCCAGTGTCTGCGGCGATGGCCAGCCAGAGACTGGTGTGGCCGAGCGCTGCGAGGATGAGGAAGACGGCTTTAATTGCGAGAGCAAAGGCGATGTTGAACTGAATGATGCGCAGGGTGCGGCGGCCAAGCTGGATGGTCTCGGCGACTTTGCTCAGGTCGTCTTTCATCAAGGCGATGTCGGCCGTCTCGATCGCGGTGTCGGTGCCCGCGGCGCCCATCGCGATGCCGACGGTGGCGGCGGCCATGGCGGGGGCGTCGTTGACGCCGTCGCCAATCATGCCGACATGCTGGTGCTTCGCAAGGAGGGCGTGGATGCGGGCGATCTTGTCGTCGGGTAAGAGGTCGCCGTAGGCTTCGTCGATCCCGGCTTGCTTCGCGATGGCATCGGCAGTGCGCTGGTTGTCGCCGCTGAGCATGACGATGCGCTTGATGCCGGCGGCGTGCAGATCGCGGATGGCCTGTGCGGCGTTGGCGCGGATGGCGTCACCCACGGCGAGGATGCCGAGCACTTCGCCCGGGCAATCGGTATGGGGCCGATGGCCGACCACGACGACGGATTGCGCGCGGTTTTCGATCTCGGCGAGTTGCGCTTCGAGTTCATCCGAGCAGACGGCGAGTTCGTGGGTGAAGCGATGGTTGCCGACGAAGTATTGGTGGCCGTCGATCTCGGCTTCCGCGCCGCGTCCGGTGCGGGACTGGTAGTTTTCGCTGCGCGGAAAGGTGGTGCCGCGTTCTTTGGCGAAGGCCGTCACGGCTT
>JBKJNW010000093.1:0-3749 GCA_046593335.1 Chthoniobacterales bacterium
TTGTCGCGCAGGAGGGAAACTTTTGCGCCTAACGACTGGAGCCGTTCGGCCAGGAGTTGGGCCACGCGCAGCGTCATGTCGCCTTCTTGGACCGGCGGCGCGTCCCCAATTTTGAACCAGCGTTCTTCCATCCGGGCCCAGTTCCCGCCCAGATGGCCGGGGTCGAGCGCGATGTGGAATCCGGCCAGCGCTCCCGCTCCCGCGACTGCCGCCGTGGGCAGGGAGTTCGGAGCGGTCCACCAGCGCGGGATGGGCAGCCGGTCGGCCGCGCTTTTGGCGAAGTGGAGAATAAAATATTCCGGCGTCCCGCCGGTTGTAGTGGCGATGCGCACCTGGTCGGGCTCGATCTTGATCAGCTCGGGATTGTAGCCGTGGGTGGCGTAGACGTGCTCGAGCAGATTGACGAACTCGTCGTGTGTGATGGTGGCCTGGTAGCGCTCGAGCTCGCTCCAGTCCGGCTTGCGCCCGAGCGTGCTCAGGTTGGCGGCGGATTCGTTAGGCAATTCCTCCTCCACCGCGCGTGCGGTCGGGAGGCCGGGGACCAGGAGCAGAAGCGCGAGGCCGCGCGTGACAAGAGAACGAAACATCAACTTGGGATTTTCGAGTTTAATACGATCATCGCGCCATGCTCACGATTCTTTTCCTCGGCGACATCGTCGGCGAATCCGGCCGCAGCGCGGTCATCGCGCGGCTGCCGGAGTTGAAGCGCGATCTGGCCCTCGATTTCATCATCGTGAACGGAGAGAACGCGGCCGCTGGGCGTGGCATCACCCCGAAAATCACAATCGACCTCTTGCGAGCGGGCGTTTCCGTCATCACCAGCGGGGATCACATCTGGGACCGGAAGGAGATTGTCGCCTTCATCGAGACCGAGCCGCGGCTGCTGCGCCCGCTCAACTATCCGCCGGGCGCGCCGGGGGCGGGCAGCATCGTACTGGAAACACCGAAGGGAAAAGTGGGCGTGATCAACGTTCAAGCGCGCACTTTTATGCAGCCAATTTTGGAGAATCCATTTCCTCAGCTTGACGCAGCCGTGAACGAAATGCGCGCGCAGACGTCCAATATCATCGTCGATGCGCATGGCGAAACCACGAGTGAGAAAATCGCGATTGGCCGTTATCTGGACGGCCGCGTTTCCGCCGTCCTCGGCACCCACACCCATGTCCAGACGGCCGACGAACAGATTTTCGAGGGCGGCACGGCTTTCATCTGCGACGCCGGCATGTGCGGCCCGGTGCATTCGATCCTTGGGAGGGAGATTGCGCCGATCGTCGACCGTTTCATCTCCAATATGCCGGCTGCTTTTCCCGTTGCTCATGGGGAAGCACGGCTCCGCGGGGTTTTGCTGGAGATTGACGAAACAACTGGCCGCGCCTGCAGCATCCAGCGGGTTGACGAACGGGGCGCTTCGCCCGAAAGCGCTCCGGCCTAATCAATTGCGCACTCAGCTTCTGCTTGCGGGCGCAAATTGTTGCGGCCAAAGTGCCCGCTCGTTCGTATTACAGAAGTATTCTCGTCTATGAAAAATTTGAACCGCTATCTCGCCGTTGCCGCCGCCTCCTTTCTGCTCGCCCTGCTCTCGCCTTCGCTCGCCCTCGCTGCCGGAAAAGAAGATGCCTTCAAATACGGCAAAGAAGGAATCGAAGCGGCCAAGGCCAAACAATGGGACAAGGCGATCAAGTCTTTTGATAAGGCGGTTAAGGCCGACCCGAAGGAAGCCAACAACTACAACAATCTCGGTCTCGCCTACAAAGGGGCGGGGCAGATGAAAGAGGCGATCCAAGCCTTCAGCGATGGAATCGAAGCCGAGCCGAATAACACCGCGGGCTATATCAATCGCGGAGTGGTCTACAGTGCCGAGAAAGATTACGACAAGGCAATTACTGACTTCGACAAGGCGATCTCGCTCGCTTCCGGCAGCATCGCCGCTTACCGCTACCGTGCTTTTGCCTACCTGCAAAAGAAGGAGTACAAGAAGGCGATCGAGGATTACAACGTCGCCCTGAAAGAGAAAGATGATCCCGCCATTCTCGACCGGCGCGCCTTCGCTTACTGGAATCTGAAGGAATATGACAAAGCGATCGAGGACTTCAGCAAGATCATCAAGGACAAGCCGAAATCGAAGGAAGGTTATCTCGATCGCAGTTACGTTTACGAGTTGCAGGGCGACCATGACAAGGGCATCGCCGACTGCAACACAGTGCTGAGCCTGGACCCGAAGAACGAGGATGCGATAAATCGCAAAGCCCGGCTCGAGTACCAGAAGAAGCAGGCCAGTGCGACGCCGACGCCCGTCCCGACGGTCCGGCCTCGCCGGACTTTGGCGCCTGAACCCACCCCGACGCGACGGCCCAAAGGCTAACGCTGCGCTTTTTCCACGTCCGACGGATCATCGAGCATGATCCAGTTGATGACCGAAAGCGGCAGGCTGCCGTTTTTGATCAGTTCGTCATGGAACTGGCCAAGGCGAAAGTTTTTCCCCATCCGGTCGCGATAGCGGCCTAACAATTCCATGATCTGCCATTTCCCGGTGATGTAGCTGATCTTTTGCGTCGGGCTGGAGGCCGCGCCCGCCGCTTCGCCTTCTGCCGATTCGCGATCGAGGCCGCCGGCTTCCATGAAGTACTTCACCGCTTCCTCGAAGGTCCATTTGCCGGTGTGCAGATTGACGTCCACCCCGATGCGCGCCGAGCGATAACGCGCCAGCCGCAGCACCTGACCCTGGGACGCGGAATCGGCCGGGTAAAGGCCAGAGCGCATCAGCATCTCCTCGCCATAGAGGGCCCAGCCTTCGACGAAAAGGTTGTCGCCGTGTTGCCGTCGGATCTTGTCTGGCAGGTGGTTCGCGATCGAGAGCTGCATGAAGTGTCCGGGGATTCCTTCGTGGCCGAGGATCGGTCGCGGATCTTCGATCGCCGCCCGGATGTAGAAATTCTTCGACTGCGGATCGTAGGTCGGGATGAAATAAAATCCGGTTGGATCTTTGTCGTAAACGCCGGGCGGATTCATGAACCCGCCTGGGCTGGTCGGCTTAAACGCTTCCGGCAACTGCCGGATCTCAAACTTGCCCAGGTAGTCGGGGATCGTGACCAGCTTTTTGTCTTTCAGGAACTGGATCATGCCTGCTTGGCGACTCTCGTAGGCTTTCAGGAACGAGGCCTGGTCGGGCGGGATCTCCTTGCTCCGCGATGGGTCGGGATCGGCCAGCGAGGGATCGGGCAGCCAGGCTTCGTAGGCGCGATACTGTGCAAGTTCCACGCGCCCGATCATTTCCACCTCGGCCGCGCTGAGCGGGAGGAGCAGGACCTGCTTTAGGTAATCGTTGTAGTTCTTCTCCCCCATCGGCGCGAAGTCGATCATCTGCACCAGCCGGCCCTCGAGATGATCGGCGTAATCGTGCACCGCTTTCAGCGCCGCGTCCCGCGCCGCCGTGAGTTCCGACTTTTCGTTAGGCGGGAGACCCGTCGCCAGCGTCATCAGGCTGTCCTTGAAGAGCGGATCGATCGCGCGGGCGGAATCGATTGCGAGCCGGGCAAAAAGCTTCACCGGCTGATCGAGATTTTTCTCGCCCTGCGCCAGCATGGCCGGCATCGCGCGCAAGCGTGCCGTGGCCGCTTTGACCCGGTTTTGCGGCGTGTCGTATTCCTTTTTCAGGAGGGAAAAAATGCCGTTGCTGCATTCGCCGACGTAGGTCTGCGGATCGCGACTGGTCGAATGCCAGACGCGATCGTCAAAAGCAAAGCCCTCCA
>JBKJNW010000198.1:0-6480 GCA_046593335.1 Chthoniobacterales bacterium
AGACGCTACAATCCCGCACCTTCACCGGCAAAGAGAAGAAGTCGCTGGCCTACGTCATCGCGATTATGAACATGATCCTCCACGGGATCGACGCACCGAACATCGTCCACGATAACACCCTCACGCTCAACCTCTCGGACATTCAGGAGCGCGACCGCTATGAAGTGGTGCTCGCGAACCCGCCCTTCGGCGGCAAGGAGCGGAGCGAAGTCCAGCAGAACTTCCCAATCCGCACCGGTGAGACCGCTTTTCTGTTCCTGCGCACTTCATCAAGATCCTGAAGGCTGGCGGCCGCGCGGGCGGCGTCATCAAGAACACTTTCCTCTCCAACACCGACAACGCCTCCGTGAGCTTGAGAAAGCTCCTGCTGGAAAGCTGCAACCTCCACACCGTGCTCGACTGCCCCGGCGGCACGTTCCAGGGCGCGGGCGTGAAGACCGTCGTGCTCTTCTTCGAAAAAGGCGCGCCCACCCGCAAGGTCTGGTTCTACCAACTCGACCCCGGCCGCAACCTCGGCAAGACCAACCCGCTGAATGATGCGGACCTCGCCGACTTCATAGACCGGCAGCGGCGGTTCGAGGACTCGCCCAAAAGCTGGAGTGTGGACGCGAAGACGATAGACCCGGCCACCTGCGACCTGAGCGTGAAGAACCCTAACGGCGGCGAAGAAGTCACCCACCGCAGCCCACAGGCGATCATGGAAGAAATCGCCGCCCTCGACGCCGAGAGCGCGGAAGTGCTGGAGAACATCAAGGGGCTGCTCGCATGAAGAAGGGGAAGACCAACCCGCTCGAAGAAGTCTGCAATGTCGAATATGGCACTCGTGTCGTTCAGAAGCGTGACGGCGGAAAAGGCTTTGCCGTTTACGGCGGCGGTGGCGCGACCTTCGAGATGGACGTGTCCAATCGTGAAGACCGTCTGGTGATTGCGCGTTTCGGAATGTCTGAAGAGTGCACTCGATTTGTTCGCGGGAAATTCTTCCTCAATGACAGCGGCCTGACAGTGTCGCCGAAAAACGGGTTAATGCTCCAACGGTTCTTGGACTACCAGATGTTGTCGCTGAACGACGATATCTACGCTTTAGGTAAGGGCACAGCGCAGAAGAATCTCGATGTTCCTGTATTTCGGACGTTGCCGCTTTTTGTTCCAAGCGACCTGGCGGAACAGCAGCGGATCGTGGGGGTGCTGGACGAAGCGTTTGCCGGCCTGGCCACCGCCCAAGCCCACGCCGCCAAGAACCTCCAAAACGCCCGGGCGCTCTTTGAAAGCCACCTCCAATCCGTCTTCACCCACCGCGGCAAAGGCTGGGTGGAGAAGAAGCTGGGAGAAATAGGCAGGGTCTCCATGTGCAAGAGAGTTTTCAAAGAGGAGACGACCGCCACAGGCGATATCCCGTTCTACAAGATTGGGACTTTCGGAAAAGAGCCCGATGCGTTCATCCCAAGTCACACTTACAACGAATACAGGGCGAAGTATTCCTTTCCCAAGGAGGGTGATGTTCTCATTTCGGCGTCGGGAACAATTGGCCGACGCGTCAGGTATGACGGTGAACCTGCCTATTTTCAGGACTCGAATATCGTCTGATTGATAACGATGAAAAGCGGGTGCTGAACGACTACCTGTATCACTTTTACGGAGCGTGTGAGTGGAACTCGACGAAGGGCGCTACCATATCGCGGCTCTACAATGACAATCTGAGGCGAATCGTGATTGCATTCCCGGAATTTCATCAAGAACAGCGGCGGATTGTCACCCAACTCGACGCCCTCGCCACCGAAACCCAACGGCTGGAAAGCCTCTACCAGCAAAAGCAGGCGGCGCTGGCGGCGTTGAAAAAGTCGCTCCTGCACCAAGCCTTCACCGGAACATTATGAATTTATGAAGAGTTATTATCGCGTGATGCTGGGAGCAAGGAGTGTCCATGCGACGGAATGCTTCGCCGGGAACTTTATCGGCACGGATTTCGGAATTGACCAGGATCTTAGCAATAAGCTTCCCGAGAATTGGAGGGACTTTAACAAAGAGTTTATCCCGATCTTTCTCGCCTCCAACCCTGACAAAACGAAGATCGGCGCTGGCTTGGCATGCGCTGCGTTATGGACCGTCTCCAAGGGCATAAAGATTGGGGATATTGTTCTCTGTCCCGACGGAGCAGGGACCTACCGCGTTGGCGAGGTTAATGGCGGTTACTACTTTGCGCCCGGCGAGATTCTTTTCCATCGCCGACCGGTCACGTGGCTAGACGTCACGATTGATCGCTCGGCGATGAGCGATGTGCTTCGACATTCGACGGGCGCGATTGGCACGATCAGTAACGTCACAAAGCACTCCGATGAGATCGTAAAACTGCTCGGCGGCGCGGTCATCCCCAAAATAATTGCTACCGACGCTTCGATCGAAAACCCTCTATCCTTCGCCCTTGAAGAACATCTTGAAGACTTCCTCGTGCAAAACTGGTCTCACACCGACTTCGGGAAAGATTACGAAATATACGAAGAGGATGGCGAAAAGGCGCAACAGTATCCGACTGACACCGGCCCTCTCGATATCCTCGCTATCAGCAGGGACCAAAAACGGCTTCTCGTCGTAGAGTTGAAGAAGGGAAGAGCGAGCGATGCTGTCGTCGGACAAACCCTCCGTTACATGAGCTTCGTTCAGGAGGAACTCGCGGAAGACAATCAGACCGTGCATGGCGTCATCATCGCACACGAAGACGACGCAAGAATCCGACGCGCCTTAAAAATGGTGCCGAACATTGAGTTCTATCGATATCAAGTAAGCTTTAAACTGGCGAAAGTGGTCGACTCAAGATCGTAACGCCACCACTTCTACCCGACATCATGCCCGTCCATTATCACCTCGGGAAGTTCCCGCCCGGAGAACTCGAATGGGCACGGCTTATTCCGTTGATCGGCCCGGCGAGTGCAGGGTTGGCGCGGTATGACGGATTGCTTTCCGCCATCCCGAATGTCCACGTGCTTTTGTCCCCGCTGATCACGCAGGAAGCCGTGTTGTCGTCCAAGATCGAGGGAACGCACGTCACCATGGGCGAGGTGCTGGAAATCGAAGCCGGCGGAGAATCGAAGCGGCTTACGCAATCAAAACGTGACGATGCCGAGGAGGTGATGAACTACCGGAAAGCGATGCGGGCCTGCGTGAGTGAAATCGAGCGTCGTCGTTTTTCGCAGCAAATCTTACGGGCGGCCCACGCTCTGCTGATGAAGGGAGTCCGAGGGCGCGACAAAGCTCCCGGCGGATATCGCTCTGACCAAAACTGGATCGGTCCGAAGGGCTGCTCCATGGCGGAGGCGAGCTTTGTGCCAATCCCGGTGGAGCATCTGCAACAGGGAATGGATGAGTGGGAACGTTATTTCGACAGTACCGCTGAGCCCGATGCGCTCGTCCAACTCGCCATTATCCATGTAGAATTTGAGGCGCTGCACCCTTTTAAGGATGGCAATGGGCGCCTGGGAAGAATGCTCCTGCCGCTGTTCCTCTTTCAGCGCAAGCTTCTCTCCAGTCCAGATTTCTACATGAGCGGTTATCTGGAAGCCAGCCGTGAGGAATACCAAGAGCGCCTGCGGGCTGTCTCAGGTGCTGGAGACTGGACCGGTTGGTGTGCGTTTTTTCTGAAGGGTGTCATCCAGCAGTCGGCCGAGAATGAGCGCAAAGCGCGGGCAATTCTCACGCTCTATAACCGGCTGAAGACGGAAGTGGTTGACCTGACTCACTCACAGCATTCGATCCGTGCAGTTGATTTCATTTTTAAGGTGCCCATTTTCACCGCGCCCCTGTTTACGAATCATTCAGCGATTCCAAAACCGACCGCCGCGCGAATCCTCGGCCTGCTTCGGGAAAAAGGTCTGTTGGTGACAGTCCGTGAAGGGAAAGGGCGGCGTGCCGGAATCTATGCGTTCGGAGAATTGCTGAACATTGCTGAAGGGAAGGATGTGTTTTGAATCTCACCTGTGAGACGGTAAATTGGCAATGTCTCATAATTCGTTATAAATGAGACACAATTTGACGATTACTGAATCGGTGAGACACAACACGGTGGATGCTTAAGCCATGAACGAGGCCGAGACCCGTGCCGAGCACATCGACCCAGCATTGAGAGACGCGGGATGGGGTCTCGTCGAGGGCAGTCGCGTTCGGCGAGAATATCTCATCGCTCCCGGCCGGCTCGAAGGCCACGGACATCGAGCAAAGCCGGAGATTGCCGACTACGTTCTCGAATACCGGAACTACAAACTGGGCGTTCTCGAGGCCAAAGCTTGGGACTTCGGCGTCAGCGAAGGGCTGACGCAGGCGAAGAGCTACGCGACCAAGATGGAGGTGCGTTTTGCTTATTCGAGCAATGGTCAAGGCATTTACGGCGTGGACATGCAGACGGGCGTGGAAGGCGAGATCGCAAACTATCCCTCGCCTGACGCGCTCTGGAACCTGACTTTTGCTGCGCAGAACGAGTGGCGCGATCGGTTTGCCGCAGTTCCCTTGGAGACAAAAGGCGGGACGTTCGGAGCACGCTACTATCAAGAAACCGCAGTCGATCGCGTCCTGGAGGCGATCGCTTCCGATAAAGATCGCATCCTCCTCACCCTTGCGACCGGCACCGGCAAGACCGTTATCGCCTTCCACGTCGCGTGGAAGCTCTTTCAAAGCCGATGGAATCTCAGCCGTGAACCGACGCGGCGTCCGCGCATTCTCTTCCTGGCCGACCGCAACATCCTGGCGGGTCAGGCTTTCAACACCTTTTCGGCCTTCGACGACGCCAGCCCCGGCGCGCTGGTCCGGATCGCCCCCGACCACATCCGCAAGAAGGGCAAAGTGCCGAAGAACGGCAGCGTCTTCTTCACCATCTTCCAGACGTTCATGAGCGGACCGCCGAAGGATGGCAAGCCGTCACCCTATTTTGGTGAGTATCCGCCAGACTTCTTCGATTTCATTGTGATCGACGAATGCCATCGCGGCGGCGCCAATGACGAAAGCACCTGGCGCGCGATTCTCGAATACTTCTCGCCCGCGGTGCAGCTGGGCCTGACCGCTACGCCAAAGCGCATCTACAACACCGACACCTACAAGTATTTCGGCGAGCCGGTCTACATCTACTCGCTCAAGGAAGGCATCAACGACGGGTTCCTCACCCCCTTCAAGGTGAAGCAAATCAACACGACGCTAGATGAATACGTCTACGTCCCCGATGACCGGGTGATGGAAGGCGAAGTGGAAGCCGGCAGGCTCTACGTCGAGGCGGATTTCAATAAGATCATCGAGATCAAGGAGCGCGAAAAGAAACGCGTCGAAATCCTTCTGAACGATATCGATCAACGCGAGAAGACGCTCATCTTCTGCGCCTCGCAGGATCACGCGCTCGCGGTACGTGATCTGATCAATCAGATGAAGTCGAGCAAGGAGCCGAACTATTGCGCCCGAGTCACCACCAATGAAGGCGCGCGCGGCGATCAATTCCTGCGCGAGTTTCAGGATAACGAAAAGACCATCCCCACCATCCTGACGACTTCGCAGAAACTCTCGACCGGCGTCGACGCGCGGAACGTCCGCAACATCGTCCTGATGCGCCCGATCAACTCAATGATCGAGTTCAAACAGATCATCGGACGCGGCACGCGTCTCTATGACGGGAAGGATTACTTCACCATCTACGATTTCGTGAAGGCGCATCATCATTTCAGCGATCCCGAGTGGGACGGCGAACCGCTCGAACCGGAACCTAAGATGTGCGCAACGTGCGGCCAGGACCCGTGCGTCTGCGTGAAGCTGCCACCGGGCCCTTGCCCGGTCTGCGGGCAACAGCCTTGCGAGTGCGAGAAGGAGCCCTGCCCCGTTTGCGGCAAGGTGCGCTGCGTCTGCAAGGTAAAGCCGAAAGTAAAAGTGAAGCTCGCGGACGGCAAAGAGCGCGCCATCCAGCACATGATGGCGACCACATTTTGGAGCCCGGACGGGAAGCCCATGTCGGGAGCAGAGTTCCTGAAAAGCCTCTACGGGAAGTTGCCAGACTTCTTCAAGAGCGAAGAAGAACTACGCACGCTCTGGAGCGATCCGACAACTCGCAGGTCCCTTCTCGATGCCCTCGCCGAGAAGGGATTCGGTCGTGACGCCCTTACCAAACTGCAGCGCCTAATCGACGCAGAGAAGAGCGACCTCTACGACGTGCTCGCCTACGTTGCCTACGTGCTCCCGACGCTGACGCGCGAAGAGCGGGCCGCGCGCGCAAAACTCGCCATCAGCGCGCACTTCAGCTCGAAACAGCAGGTCTTTCTCGAGTTCGTCCTCTCGCATTACGTGAGCGAGGGCGTGGAAGAGCTCGATCCTGAGAAACTGACCCCGCTCCTCCGGCTTAATTACAACAACTCGATGGCAGACGCGGTGAGCGACCTTGGCGCTCCTGAGGAAATCGGAAAGACGTTTGCCGGCTTTCAGAAATATCTTTACGAACGAGTCGCATGACGTCTCGGCGGC
>JBKJNW010000162.1:0-6390 GCA_046593335.1 Chthoniobacterales bacterium
GATCGGCCCGAGCGGGTGCGGAAAGTCGACGCTACTCCGGCTCGTCATTGCCCTTCTCCGACCCGACACCGGCCAGGTTCTCTTCGACGGCACCGAAGTCACTGACGCCAACGCGCAAGAAATTCGCCGCCGCGTCGGCTATGTCATCCAGGAAGGCGGTCTCTTCCCGCACCTCACCGCCCGGGCCAATGCCCTTCTCATGTCGCGCCATCTCGGCCACTCGGCGGAAGAGATGAAGTCCCGTCTGGAGGAGCTTTGCGCGCTCTCGCAATTCCCACGCGACGCGCTCGATCGTTATCCGGCCGAACTCTCCGGTGGCCAGCGCCAGCGGGTCAGCCTAATGCGCGCCCTCATGCTCTCGCCCGAAGTGCTCCTCCTGGACGAACCGCTCGGCGCGCTCGACCCGCTCGTTCGATCGGCGTTGCAGCGCGATTTAAAGGAAATTTTCGCGCGCCTGCAACAGACCACGCTGCTCGTCACGCACGACATGGGCGAAGCCGCCTATCTCGCGGACGAGATCGTCCTCATGAACGAAGGCCGCATCGTTCAACGCGGAAGGGCGGCCGACCTGCGCGATCGTCCGGTAAGCGATTTCGTCTCCGAGTTCATCAACGCGCAAAGGAGCGCGGCCTTTTGAAACTCGGATTCCTTTTTCTCTTTTTAATCGCGACCTCAGGCGGGGCCTCCGAGCCGATCGTCGTTGGATCAAAGAAATTTACCGAATCCTACGTCCTGGGCGGGATTGCCAGAACGGTCCTCGAACGCGCCGGCTTCACCGTTCAGGAACGGGCCGGGATGGGCGGCACGATCATTCTTTGGCAGGCCTTGCACGGCGGGCAGATCGATCTTTACCCGGAATACACCGGCACAATCGGAGAAGAAATTCTCAAGACGAAAGAACGCCTCTCCTCCGCCGAGATGCGCGAAGCATTGCAGAAATCCGGGGTCGGAATGTCCGCTGATCTTGGTTTCAACAATACCTATGCGCTGGTCATGCGGCGCGCGGCCGCGCAGAAGCTGGGCATTCACGCGATCAGCGATCTCCTCCGCCATCCCGAGCTTAAAGTCGGGCTCACCCACGAATTCCTCGATCGCCAGGACGGCTGGCGTCCGCTCGTGGCGGCTTATGGCCTAACGATGCCTAACGTGAGTGGAATCGACCACGCGATCGGCTACGCCGCCCTCGATCGCGGATCGATCGACCTGAAGGACGCCTACTCGACCGACGCCAAGATCCAGGAGTACGATCTCGTCGTCCTGCGCGACGACAGGCATTTTTTCCCGGAATACAAGGCGGTCTTTCTCTACCGGCTGCAACTCGATCCCCGCGCTGTCGCCGCGCTCAATCATTTCGGCGGGATCGATGAGAAGAAGATGATCGCGCTCAACGCCGCCGCCGAGCGCTCGAAGGATTACGCCTACGCCGCCTCGCTCTATTTCCATCCTGCGACCAGCGACGGCGCGCCACGACGCGAACTCTGGCCAAAACTCGCCCGCTGGGTGGGCCGTCACCTCGAGCTGGCGGGCATTTCGCTTCTCCTCTCTGTCCTGATCGGGCTGCCGTTAGGTATCGTCGCCAGTCGCGGCGGCGCGGCTGGCCAAACCATCCTGGCGATTGTCGGAATGATCCAAACCATCCCTTCCCTCGCCTTGCTCGCACTCTTGGTGCCGGTGCCGTTTCTTGGCATCAGTGCCACCACCGCCATCGTCGCGCTCTTTCTCTACGGCCTGCTCCCGATCGTGCGCAACACCGCGACCGGTTTGCAGGAGATCCCGCCCGCGCTGCGCGATTCCGCGGCCGCGCTTGGGCTCGAGCCCGGCGCGCGATTGCGGAAAATTTACCTGCCGCTCGCGTCGCGCACGATTCTGGCCGGGATCAAAACCAGTGCGGTGATCAACATCGGCACTGCCACCCTCGCGGCCTTGATCGGCGCCGGCGGTCTGGGCGAGCCGATCCTGAGCGGGCTTAATCTCAACGACCACGCCACGATCCTAGAAGGTGCCATCCCGGCTGCGCTTCTTGCCCTCGTCGTGCAGGGATTATTCGATCTGTTCGATCGCTTTTTAATTCCGCGCGGCTTGCGGTTGTAGCCGGGGGCGGTGACCCCGGTCCCGGAGCGATGCCGAGCCGACCGGGGTCAGCGACTTCGACTACAGTTCTGCGAAGCAGCTCGGGACGAGAATCGCATCCGTCATTCCGTGCAGCAGTTTTTTATCCGCCGGACAGATAGTCGCGAGCGCGCCGCGCAAGCTAACGCCATCGGCCTCGACAAAATAATAAGGACAAAGCCGCACCCGGCCGCGCATCGTTTTGAGCTCGCCAGTCTCCGCCTCCCAATACGGATGATCGAACAGGCGCCCCTTATGAAAACGCTGCATGATCGTCGGCTCGCGCTCGAAATTCGCGAGGGCGTCGTTGATCCGCTGCTCCCATTCGGCGTGCGGCAGATCGGCACCAAGCGCCACGCCGCGGCTGCCCCAACCTAACGGCGAAAATCCGCTGACCTTTAGCAAAAGATCGCGCTCCTTCTGGCTGAAGCGGGCTGCTTCCCGCCAATCCTGGATCTCCAGTCGAGGAATGACAGCGTGCTGCGGCAACGGCGTCGGATCGAGAATCCAAGTGTAAGGGATGATCTTTTGCAGGGTTCGAAAATATTTATCGCCCAGTTCGCGCCGCCAGAATTCGCGCAGCGGTTGGAGCCAGAAAAAGGCGAACCACATTTTCTCCTCGAGATAGGGTTTGAAAGGCGGCGTCACCATCAGCTCACCGCGGCCGGCGGTTTCGATCAGCTTCGTGATCCCGGGCAGATTCGGCAGATCGAAGAGCTCGAAGAATCGGTAAACATCGCGCCCCGGCTGCGCATGATAATTCTCGGCGGTCTCGACTTTCCAGGAAAAGGTAGAGCGAGCTTCCAGCTTGCTCGTCTCATCCTGCAAGCTGGAAGCTTGCGCTACCATTCGTTCGTTCAGCTGCCTAACGATCCATTCCATCTCCGGCCGGTAAGTGGCCGACTCCTGCGACACGACAATGTCCCCGCCGTTAGGCAGGACGGTGGCGAACCCATCGAGCATTCCCTCCGCCCCACCGATTACGTCCGAGCCGAGCCCGGCGTAGGTTTGATTGAGCCACGCCGTCAGCCCGATGCCGCCGGGAACGGAATCCACTTCCGCGAGCGTCCAGCCTTCGTCCGTCAGGACGAGGTCGGGGCGAATGACACGCGGAATTGCCTCGCGAAATTCTTTCCGGCGCGAAAACTCAATCAGTTCCGGCGGTTTTCCGATGTCGAGGTAACGCGCGACCCAGGCCGGCTGTTTTCCTTTGGTGCTCTGTTGGTAGAGCTGATTGCAGGCGCGCTGAAAAACAAAAAGCTGATGACCGAGCCGCTCGAGATCGGCGCGGCTTTTCTCATCGATCGCGAAGGGTTCCGGGGAAAGAAGCCAATCTTTTTCGGCGAAGAGGCTTTCCTCCGGGCGGGCCTCGCGGATGGCGGTAAGTCGGTCGATTTCGGTGAGCATGAAGCGATGCAGTCCGGCAACTTTCAACGCGTCGCCCTCCCACGTCCAACCGGGATTCGCACGGGAATCGAAAGCCCCGTGCAACTAGGTCGCGGCTGGCGGGAGCAGCTCAGGAAGCACCGCTTCGATCGCGCTCCGATCGGATTCCAGCCAGGGGGGAAGGACAAGCGATTCGCTCAGCGTCTCATGTTCCTCGTCCACGCCAAAACCGGGACCGTCAGTCGCCAACTCGAAAAGCACACCACCCGGCTCTCGAAAATAAACGGACTTAAACCAAAAACGATCGATCACCGGCGTCGGCTGGGCGCCATGCTGCGCCACCTCCCCGCGCACCTCCAATTCATGCGCATCGTCCTGCATTCGCCAGGCGATATGATGCACGCTACCCGTCCCCCACGCACCGCGGCGCGCGGTCGGCAGCGCACGCAGATCGACATACTGTCCGGAAATCCCCTCGCCCAGACCATAGCGGGTCCAACCTTCTTCCTCGCCGATCTTCCGAAACCCGAGTGCTTCGGCAAGAAAGGAAGCGGTCGGTTCGAGATCGTGCTCTACGAGGCGCGCGCTTTCCAGTCCGTGGATCTGACGCTCGACCGGGATCGGGCCGCGCTCCCAAGGCGTAAACGGCCGACCTAACGACGTTACGCTTTCCGTTAGGCTGAGCCGCAGGCCATGAGGATCGACGAGCGGCAGAACGCGTTGCCCGAAGCGCGCCTCGACATCGGACATTTGCACCCCATAACGTTCCAGCCGCGCACTCCAAAACGGCAGGCTCCCCGGCGGCACGACCAGCGAAACTTCTGTGCTTAATCCGTAGCCCTTCCGATGCGGCGCAAGCTGCGCCCAGGAGAAAAACGTCAGGTCCGTTCCGGGATGTCCCTCAGCGTCGGCGTAGAAAAGATGATACGTGCCGGGGTCGTCCTGGTTGACGCTTTTTTTGACCAGGCGCATCCCGAGAACGCCGGCATAAAAATCGAGATTCTCCTGGGCCGGACCGGCGATGGCGGTGATGTGATGAAGTCCCGCGATAGGCTGCATGCGGCAATCTCGGCCAGCTTGCTCGCAGAGAAAAAGCATTATCCTGCTGAATGAGAAACCTGCTCTTCATTCTGGCCGCAGTCCTGATCGCGACCGGCGCGCGCGCCGAATCGCCGGCAATTTTTTTCGTTCGCCACGCCGAGCGCGCTGATGCCGGAGGTCCGGCCCGGGCAGACCCGGCTTTATCGGAGGCGGGCAAAGTACGCGCTGCCTCCCTCGCAAAAACGCTACGCGACGCGAAGATCAGCGCCATTTACACCAGTGAATACAAGCGCACGCAGGAAACGGCGGCCCCGCTGGCGGCGTCGTTAGGGATCAAAGTGCAACCTGTTCCGGCCAAAGAGGACGCGGCTCTGCTCGCCCGTCTGAAGAATGAAAAAGGGAACTCCCTTGTCGTCGGTCATTCCAATAGCGTGCCGGAGATCATCCGAGCGCTCGGGGTCTCGATGCACGTCACCATCGGCGAGTCGGATTACGACGATCTTTTCGTGGTCGTCTTGACCGCTCCGCCACAGCTCCTCCACTTGCACTATCGTTAGGCGCAAAGCGGCCTCAGATCTCCGCTTTGGCGAAGGCAAGCGCGACCACTTTTTCCGGCGCAATGTCAGACGCGAGGGCGCACATCACTTCGTGCTCCGGCCAGACAACCACGGTCACCCCATCAATCTGATAGCGATAGAATGTGATGCCTTTGTGTTCTCTGCGCGCCGCTCCCGGGGGCAAATCTTCTTCCTTGCCGAGATACATCTGGCAGAGGAGCAGATGATTGCCCGGCCCGCGATAAATGTAGAGCGCACTGTTCTGGCCCCGCAGCCGCTGCACCCGGCCGCCGACCAAATCGTAATCCATCATCCCCAGATCGAAGACGCGCGCTTTGAAATCCACGTCGTGTTCGTCGAAATAAATTTCCATTTGCTTCACGTCCCTGATTTCGAGGTCGAGCGGAAGAGACTGCGTCTCGTAGGCGAGGTAATTCTTCGCGATCAATTGCGGCACGCCCGGACGAAAGGTGAAATAGCCGGCAGCGACGATAGCCGCGGCCACGAGCGCCGCCGCCCAGGCTAGGATGACGCGGCGATTGGCTTGGAAAAAATTCGCCCGGAAAACGTTCGGTGGGTCGGCCTGTTCGCTTGTGCGCAGCGCGCGCCGGATATTTTCCTGCAAATCCGCAGGCATTTCCCGAGCACTGAAATGTTGCGCGGCAAATCCTTTCGTCCACCGCAGCGCGTCGAACTCGCGTCGGCAATCCGGGCAGCTTGCGAGATGTTCTTCGACGGCTGCCCGAGCCGGACCTTCGAGCCGCTGGTCGAGCAGATCCTGCAACTCTTCTTTGAAATGGCGGATGGGGTTCGGCATCAGCTTTCTGTCCGATGGATGATACCCATTTTCTGAGCGTAACCGTGTAATTCCACAAAGAGCAGTCGTCGTGCGCGAAAGAGACGGGAGCGCAGAGTACCGAGCGGACAGCTCATCGCGACCGCCGCCTCCTCATAGCTGAGACCCTCCACGTCGACCAGCAAAACGGCAGAGCGAAAGTCTTCTGGCAGGTTGCCGAGCGCCTGCCGGACCTCGGGCCCTTGCCAATCCGTCGCGGGATCGGTCATGGCAGTGAAGTCCGATTCCCAATCGCTACCGGCGACAAGTTGATGAAAAATTCCGTCCATTTGATCGAGCGAGACGATCTCCGGCTCGCGCTGCGTCTTGCGATACTTGTTGATAAAGATCGAGTACAGAATGGTAAACAACCAGGCCTTGCAGTTAGTTCCCTCGCGGAAATTGGCGAAGGTGCGAAAGGCGCGCAGATAAGTCTCCTGGACGAGGTCGCTGGCTCCTTCC
>JBKJNW010000221.1:0-9143 GCA_046593335.1 Chthoniobacterales bacterium
CCGGTCGCGACCGCGATTGTGCGCGCGCCGATCGCCTTGCCGCAGGCGATATCGTGCGGCGTATCGCCGATGACATCGATCTCCGCCGCCGCAAAATCGATCGCGTGCTTTTCGCGCGCGCGCCGTTGCGCAAAAGGGCCAAGCTCGTTGCGGTCGTGATGATCGTCGGCAAAAGCGCCGAACTCGAAAAAATCCCAGATCCCGTAATGCGAGAGTTTCAATTTCGCTCCGCGCTCAAGGTTCCCGGTGAGGAGGGCGAGGACGTTTTGCGGTCGCTCCCGCAGTCGCTGCAGTAATTCCGGCACGCCCGGCAGGACGCGTCCGGCGCGCAGCGGAAGTTCCTTTGCGAGGAATTCGAGATAAAGATCGAGAAACGCCTTCGTTGTCTCGTCCTCTACCGGGATCCTCATCTTGCGCAGGATCTGATGCACGATGCCGGTATCGGTTTTGCCCGCGACCTCCACTCCGCGCAGGTCGTCCGTGATTCCGAACTGTTGTTGCAGGACGTCCTTGAGCGACTGAATCCCTGCGCCGCCGGAATCGATCAGGGTGCCGTCGATGTCAAAAAGAAGAAGCCGCCTGGAAGATTGCACAATGGATTTCGGGTTGCCGGGACCGGCTTTTCAATCTGAAATCTAAACTTTGCAATCGAAAACTCCCTACCGCGGCCGGCTCGCGCCTTCCCCCACTGGTTTTCTCCACGTCGGTCACGCCGTCACTTTCTGTCGGGCGCAGGAACGAGCGCGAGCCCGGGACGGCACGTTGCTTTTGCGGATGGAAGATCTCGATCGCGACCGGTGCCGGCCGGAATTTCGCGCCGCGATCCTGGAGGATCTGGCTTGGTTTGGATTGCGCTGGGATGAAACTCTGGTTTCGCAAAGCGAGCGCCGTGACTTGTATCTGGCAGCCTGGCAAAAGCTGCGCCAGCGCGGCCTGATTTATCCCTGCAGCTGTACCCGGCGCGACGTCCTGGGCGCGGCCGGCGCGCCTCATGCCGAGGATGAAGAGCCGATCTATCCCGGGACCTGCCGGCCTCTTGGCCTAACGATTCCGGCAGCGGAAGAGCCGGCCGAGTTGAATTGGCGTTTTCGCGTTTCCGACGGGGAAGCGCTGGAATTTCTCGACCACTGCGCCGGGCCGCAGCGCGCCGTCGCGGGAGTCGAGGTCGGCGATGTCATCGTCTGGCGCAAGGGCGACGTGCCGGCTTACCAGCTCGCGGTCGTGGTCGATGACGCCGCCCAGCAGATCAGCGAAGTGGTGCGGGGAACGGATCTGCTTCGCTCCACCTTTCGCCAGCTCCTGCTCTATCGCGCGCTCGCGCTGATGCCGCCGGATTTCTGTCATCTTCCGCTCGTCACTGATTCGTTAGGCAAACGTCTGGCCAAGCGCGACGAAGCGCTTAGCCTGCGGACCTTGCGGGCCGAAGGACTCACCCCCGGTGAAATCCGCCAGCGCTTTGCACGAGCTTGGATCTAAGCAATGTGGGAGTCTTCTTTGTGCGGCGATTGGCAGCCTGAATGTGTCGGGGCGCGCACATCCCATCGGGGCACAAAGGCCCCTTTTACATTGATTACCTTGGCCCGTGAATCTGGAGCAGTCCGAGCATGCTGATAACAAACGCCAGCACGGCAACGGCGGCCGCGGCCAGGATCGCGGTGGCGGTCGAGTCTTTCGCTTTCTGCCGGTTGGGAAAAGGGGAGGCATTGGCAAAGTCGACCGGCTTTTCACTGGTCTCCGCCGGCCGAGCCTCGATCTCGCCCGCTTCCGGCAACGGCTGCGCTGCCCCGGTCGCATCGGATTCAAACCGCGCCTCGACCTTCCCAAATCGGATGCGGTCGCCGACGCGAAGGAAAGTGTCAGTCACCAGTTCGCTATTCACGCGCGTGCCGTTGGTCGAATCAAGATCCTTGAGCTGGTAGCGCTCGTCGATCAGGAGCAGTTGCGCGTGCCGACTCGAGACCGATGGGTCATCGATCTGGAGCATGTTGTCGGGCCCGCGCCCGATCGTGATCCGTTCCTCGGTCAATTCATGCGTCGCGCGGGAATCTTCCAGGAAGACGGAAAGTTTCGGCATGGCGGGAGGAGTATCAGGTCTCCCGGTGCAGGGCAAGGCCCCAGGCGCTCACTTCTTTTTGAAGACCTCGACCGCGTTCCATTCCTCGTCCGGCGGCGCGACCTCGTATTCCAGCACCCGTTCCAGATACATTTTCGAGAGATGATCGGTCGGGTAGAATTCGAGGAAGCGGGAGAAGAAAATTTTCGCGTTCTGAAAATCGCGCTGCCGGAATTTCTGGAAACCTTCTTCATAGGTTTCGAGATGCCGGAGCAAATCTGGATCGATCTTTTCGCCTCGCTCGCCGATCAGGGTCGCGATTTCGACCGGCTCCGATTTCCCTTTTACCTGCACCCGCGCGACCGAGCGGACGTGGAATCGCTCACGCACAAATTCCGTCGCGGTCGGGCCGAGGATGATGTCGACCGCGTAGATTCTCGTTAGGCCCTCGAGGCGGGAGGCGAGGTTGACCGCGTCACCGATCACGGTCGGGTCGGCCTTTTCCTGCGAGCCGATGTTGCCCCCAAGAACGTCGCCCTGGTTAATCCCGATCCCGATGGCAAAAGGAGCGATCCCCGCGGCGTGCCAGCGATCGTTCAGAATGCGCAGCTCCCGCCGCATCGCGAGCGCGGCGCGAGCGGCCATCCGCGTATCTTCCGCCGGGCCGCGGCTGCGCACATTTCCCCACACTGCCATGACGGCGTCGCCGATGAATTTATCGAGCGTGCCGCCGTTCTCGAAGACCGCCGCGGTCATCCGGCTGAGGTATTCGTTCAACTGCCTCACCAGCGCCTCGGGATCGGCGTTTTCGGTCAGGCTGGTGAAGCCGACGATGTCGGAAAACAAAACCGTCGCCGGAATCCGGACCCCTTTCAGGCTGCTGTAGAAGCCGCCCGGGTTATCGAGGATTTCTTTGACCAGGTTTTTCGAGACGTAGCGCTCGAGGGTGCGGCGGGTGCGAAGTTTTTCGATCCGCTCCAGGACATATTCAAAGCCTAACGAAGTCGCCCCGCTGAGCAGAAACGCGCTCAGGACCGGCACGGTCAGGAGCAGGAAGCCGTACTCATCGTAGGCCAGCCGGCTGGCGAATAGGTAGCCCGCGCTCAGCCCGACGAGGGCGATGAGGCAAAAGAGCGGTCGCCTAACGAGCGCGATGAGGAGCCAGGCGCAGGCGCCACCCGCGCTGACCAGGGCCAGCATCCAATTTGGCGAAGTCGGCTGCAGGAACTGGTGCCCGAGCGCCGCCGCCATCGTTTCGAGATGGAGGGCGGGCCCGAGGGTGTTCTGACTCATCGGAGTCACGACGACGTCGTGCGCGATCTGGGAAGCGGCCCCGATCATCACCACCTTGTCCTTGAAGAACTCGCCATTTTGGTAATTCGCTTTCCAAAATCTCGGATCGAAGACTTCGTAAAGCGTGCGCGGGGGATAAGCTCCGACTTCGCTGAAGCGCAGGAGATGGGCGCGTTGATCGTGGGGCACATCCGCGCCCCGGCCCAGTTGCTCGAGCCCGCGCGCGGCGAAGGAGGCGAAGACCTCCTCGCCGGGAAACGGGTCTTGCCCGGCCAACTGCCGCTCCGAGGTGGTGAAAGCCGCGGCCCGCACCTTGTTATCGACAAAAATATCCGGCCAGAAATTGACGTAGCCGACGCGTGGATCGGCGGTCTGCGGCGGCGGGATGAGCGTCGTATTGGGAGTAACGATCTGAAGCTTGGCCGTGTCGATGTTGGCCCCGAGCACCACCCGGTCGTGATATTTCGCCAGGGTCGCGGCGAAGGCCGGGTCGCCGTCGTTAGGCGGGCTGAAGACGAGATCGAACATGACCAGCCGCGCGCCGGCTGCGAAAAGTTTGTCGAGCAGAATGGCCCAGACTTCGCGCGACCACGGAAATGGCCGCTCGGTCATGAGCTGGAAGGCGCGGTTGTTTGCTAATTCCTGCGGCGAGAGCGGTGGCATCTCGAGCGTGCTCTGGTCGATCCCGAGCAGGACAAAATCGTCGCGGGTCGGAGTCTTGCGTCCTTCGCGTCGGAGCAAATCCTCGAAGGCCTGTTCGCCGCGCCAAGGCGCGGAAATGAAAGGCGTGCTCGGCCATTGCCGGCCGAGCAAGATGAGCCCGGTCCAGAATCCGCAGATCAGGAGAAGGATGAGCAGGCGATGGCGGCGCAAGCGGTGCACCGGGTCATACTAGGAAAGCTTCCGTTCCCGGCCAATTCCAAATTAGGTTGCGCCGGTGCGCGAAGAATTCATCTGCCCTTCTTGCCAGCTCCCGCTCGCTCAGGTGCGAATGGCGCACGGCGTCTTTTGGTCCTGCCCGCAATGCGGCGGACGGGCGCTCAGCGTCGAGTTGCTCCGCCGCACTTTCACCCCGGATTCGATCAATCCCTTTTGGCGTCGCGTGATCAGCGACTCCGGCAGCAGCGGCCGCCTCTGCCCCTGTTGTGGTCGCGGCATGATCGAGGTCTCACTAGCAGACACGCCGGAAACTTCTCGCATCGACGTCTGTCGCCCCTGCCATTTTGTCTGGTTCGACGCGCATGAAATCGAGGAATTGGAGCCGCGCGCCCCTTCCCCGGAACTTCCGCCCGAGGCGCGGCAGGCGAGGGCGCTGTTGGAAATTCACCGGCTCGCCCGCGCCGCCGAGGGGCGCGATCTCGACGGCGCGCTCCTCGACGCCTGGTGGAAAAAGGTGGTGCGCTTCCTCGGTCTTTGGGTGTCGTAATAAGCCATCTTGGCGAATGAGAGGGTGCATCCGGGCGGTAGAATCGATCGCCGGGTGCGGCAAAAAGATTTGTGCTTCCGGTCGAGTTGGCTACTTTTCCGGCCCGCGAAGCCCCGATGGCGACGCGACGATCTGCTCGCCTGGCTGCGATGATGCGCTGCCAAATCAACGAATGAGGTTGGGCAGATCACAAACCAAGAGAACAATTCGTTGAAAAGGGAATTCCGCGCGAGCGGGATAAAACAACATGCCTAGAGCCACTAACGCGCCCGCCAGCCGGGAGCGCCGCAAACGCGTCCTCGATACCACCAAAGGTTACCGGGGCCGCCGATCGAAACTTTTCCGTTACGCGAAAGACGCGCAGATGAAGGCCAAGTATTGGGCCTATCGCGATCGCAAAACGCGCAAGCGCAATTTCCGCATGCTTTGGGTGCAGCGACTGAACGCCGCCGCCCGCGCCGAGGGTCTTACTTACAGCCGATTCGCGGAAGGTCTCAAGGCCGCCAATGTCGGGATTGATCGCAAGATCCTCGCCGACCTCGCGGTCAACGACGCCGTCGCCTTCAAGGGCATCATCGAACTGGTCAAGAGCGCGCTCGAGAAGAAGTCGGGCGAGGGGAAGAAGCAAGCCGCCGCCTAACGGAGGCCGCTTTTCGAAGGCGCTCCTGTAGACGCCTCTCTCCGGGAGGCGCGGGTGCGCGCTGCCGTTAAAATGATTGCGCCCGCTTGCTCCCGCGCTTGGCAGAGCGAAGCGTCTAGTACATGACGCACCCGCTCGAAGCATTGCGCGACGCTGCCCTGGCGGAGGTCTCGGCTGCGCCTAACGAACAGGCGTTGGACGCAGTTCGGGTCCAGTACCTCGGCCGCAGCGGAAGAATTGCCTCCTGGGGCGAGCAGATGAAGTCGCTCTCGAAAGAGGAGCGTCCGGTCGTGGGCAAGCTCCTCAATCAGGCCCGGACCGCGGTTACCGTTGCCCTCGAGCAGGCCAACGAGAAATTGTGCGCCCTGCGGGAAACGAGCGCCCTCTCCCAGATCGACATCTCGCTGCCGGGCACGCCTAACGACATCGGCGCACTCCATCCGCTAACCCAGATGCTCGATCGCGCGATCGGGATTTTCCGGCGAATGGGCTTTGCCCTCGCCGAAGGCCCGGACGTGGAGGACGAATGGCATTGCTTCGACGCGCTCAACACCGCGCCCGATCATCCGGCCCGGAACGAGCAGGACACTTTCTTTTTGCCCGATGGCCGGCTCCTCCGCACCCACACCTCGACGGTGCAGATCCGGACCATGGAATCCGCGCCGCCACCGATTCGGGTGATCGCGCCCGGCGCGGCCTTCCGGCGCGACGAAGTGGACGCGACCCACAGCGCGCAATTTCACCAGATCGAAGGGCTCTACGTCGACGAGCGGGTGAGCGTAGCCGATCTCAAGGGGACGCTGGAGTATTTCCTGCGCGAACTTTTCGGGCCCGACACGAAGGTCCGTTTCCGGCCGCATTATTTTCCTTTCACCGAGCCGAGTTTCGAGATCGATGTGAAATCGAAAGCGCTCAAGAGCGGCGAAAAATGGATCGAAGTTTGCGGCTGCGGAATGGTACACCCGGCAGTTTACGAAGAAGTGAACCGCGCCCGCGGTGACACCGCCTATGACCCGGAGAAATGGACCGGGTTCGCTTTCGGTCTCGGAATGGATCGGCTGGCCATGATTCTCTTCGGCATTCCCGACATCCGGCTCTTTGCGCAGAACGATCTCCGTTTCCTGGGGCAATTCGCGTCATGAAATTTTCTCTCAACTGGCTCGGCGAATTTGTCGAACTGCCTAACGACGTTGCAGAATTGAGCGAACTGCTCACTCTCGCCGGGGTCGAGATCGAGGGAATCGAAACGCGCGGCGCGAATTTCGAGCACGTCGTCGTTGCGCAGATCAACGCTTCAGCGCCACACCCCAACGCCGATCGGCTGAGCGTTTGCCAGGTCGATGACGGGAGCGGGCAAACGCGTCAGATTGTTTGCGGCGCCAAGAACTACAAGGTGGGCGACAAGGTGCCGCTGGCGCAGCCGGGCGCGACGCTTACGGGCGGGTTAAAAATCAAGGCGAGCAAACTGCGCGGCGTGGAATCGCAGGGCATGCTCTGCAGCGCGAAAGAACTCGGGATCGCGGAAGACGCCGCCGGCCTCCTCATTCTCTCACCCGAAGCAAAGATCGGCGCGCCGATCGGGAAAGTTTTCCCTAACGACACCATTCTCGACGTCGAGATCACGCCGAACCGGGCCGACCTGCTCAGCCATTATGGACTCGCGCGCGAGATCGCGGCTGTCACCCGAAAACCGCTCCGCCAACTCGGGATCGCCGAGCCCCGGACCCTGGCCGGCAAGGCGGTGCAGATCAGCGCTCCTAACGAGTGCCCATTTTATTCCGCGCGGCGGATTGAAAATATCACCGTCGGTCCGAGCCCGGATTGGTTGCGCGCCAAACTGGAAGCGGTCGGACTGCGCGCGATCAACAATATCGTCGACATCACGAACTTCGTGATGTTGGAGCTGGGCCAGCCGTTGCATGCTTTCGACGGCGACAAATTGGAAGGCGGGATCAACGTCCGACTGGCTCAGCCTAACGAGAAATTCCTCGCCCTCGACGGCAAGACTTACCAGCTTTCGCCGCAGAACATGCTCATCGCCGACGCCGCGCGCGGGATTGCGATCGGCGGAGTGATGGGCGGCGAAGATACCGGCGTGTCCGATTCGACTCGCAACGTCCTGCTCGAAAGCGCCTATTTTCTCCCGTCCAACATTCGCCGCACCGCGCGCGAATTAAATCTCCCGAGCGACGCCAGCTATCGCTTCGAGCGCGGAGTTGATCCTGCGATGGTGTTGCGCGCTTCGGAGCGCGCTGCGCAATTGATTCGTGAAATCGCCGGCGGTGAATTAGCCCACGAGACGATTACGGCCGGCACTTTACCTGCGCCGCCGGCGGGTTTCAGCCTGCGCTATGCGCGCTGCCACGAATTGCTCGGGGCGGAGGTTGCGCCGACGGAGGTGGACCGAATCCTGGAAGGCTTTGGCCTGGAGAAACTAGGCGCGACCGAAGCACAATCGAGCTGGCGCATTCCGAGTTACCGCTCCGATTTGCGCCGCGAAGTGGACCTGATCGAAGAAGTCGTGCGCGTCTTCGGGATCAACCGCATCCCGGCCGCCGATCGCAGCCGTTTTACTCCGATTTCGGCGGCCGATCGTCGCTACGATTTTGAAATGCAACTGCGCCAGCGACTGGTCGCGCGCGGTTTCTCGGAAGCGCGCACCTCCGCCCTGGTCGGTCGACAAACGTTAGGCTCGGGCTTCGCCGAGAGTGCGGTCGAGTTGCGCAATCCGCTGAGCGAGGATCACGTTGCACTTCGCCCAAGCCTGCTCCCGGGCCTGATCGCTGCGTTAGAGCGAAATGTACGCGCCGGTGCAAAAAGCGTGCGGCTGTTCGAGATCGGCCGGGTTTTTATTCCGCCTAACGGCAACGAAGTGCGACGGCTAAGCCTTCTGCTCTGCGGCGAGGCCAACGGCGCGATGCACTGGCGCGACCGCGCAGGCCGCAAGCTCGATCTCTTCGATCTGAAAGGCACGCTCGCCGCCGCCGGTCTCGGTGAAGTCTCGTTCCGGCGAGTGGAGCGGGCAGAGTTTGCTTTGGGCGCAGAAGTTTTCCTCGGTGAAGGACGCGCCGGCGTCGCAGGCCAGCTCGTTTCCGCGCAGAGCAGCGCAAGCGCGCCGGTCTTCGTCGCGGAAATCGATTTGCCTAACGAATTCGAGGCGAGCGCGGGCGCGCGCCAATTCCGCGAGCTGCAACGCTTCCCTGCGGTCGGCCGCGACATTGCGCTGATCGCCCCCGAGAGTTTGAGCCACGACGAGATCCTGGCCGCGATCAATGAGGCAAAAGAACCGCTCCTCCGCGCGATCGAGCTCTTCGATCTTTTCAGCGGGAAAGACTCCGCACAGATCGGTGCCGGGCGGAAATCGCTCGCCTATTCATTGACATACTCGGACAAAAACCGGACACTCACCTCCGATGAAGTGAGTGCCGCGCACGATCGGATTCGCGAGCGGTTGCGAAGCCAGTTGAGCGTGGAACTGCGCGAGTAGTTCTTTGATGAGTTGGAGAGTTGTTGTTTGAGAGTTGAAGGTTCAAAGACCTTTTCGTGTCTACTTTCAGCTCTCTATCGACAACTTTCTAAATTTACCCTGCGGTGTTCGAGATTACTGGTGTGAAACCCGGTCCGATGTTGTTAGCAAGGGGGCTAGGTCGTCAGGAGAAGATGGCATGCCTTAATTGGAAGTCAGACGCTCCGGCGGCGGTCACCCGCCCGTTACCAGAAGGGAACGGGAA
>JBKJNW010000244.1:0-2623 GCA_046593335.1 Chthoniobacterales bacterium
CACCAACATCATTGGGTTGGCTTCCAACATCGTTGTGTTGCCCTGCCAACATCGTTGTGTAGCCCTGCCAAAATCATTGGGTTGGCCTTCCAGCATCGTTGTGTTGCCTACCCAACATCATTGGATTGCCCTCCCAACATCGTTGTGTTGCCTACCCAACACCATTGTGTTGGCCACCCAACATCACTGTATTGGCCACCCATGTTAATTTGCTTTTCTCAAGATTTTGATTGCCTGAGGCGCATCAACGCTACG
Source organism: Chthoniobacterales bacterium (assembly GCA_046593335.1). Classification (GTDB taxonomy): domain Bacteria; phylum Verrucomicrobiota; class Verrucomicrobiia; order Chthoniobacterales; family UBA10450; genus Palsa-1392. Next base: position 256 of record JBKJNW010000244.1, read on the forward strand.
GGTTGTGGAGGGACCGCGGCAGCATGCCAGACGGCAATTGTAGGGCGGGCGCTCCGCCTGCCTCCCCCGCAATTCATTTTAACCGCAGAGGACGCGGAGGAGGAAAATACGAATGTCGAAATCCGACATTCGAAACAAATTCGAATTCGCTAATTTTCGATTGATCGAAAGATCCCTTCGAGCCTTTCCTCCTTTCGTGCTTGTTTCGGGATTCTAAATTCGGATTTCGAATTTATTCCGCCGCGCTCTCTGCGCCCCTATCGGTGCAATCCGTCTCATCCGTGGTTAAAATGCTTAGACGACACGGCGGTCGTCCCTCCAAGGCGGCAGGCGGAGCGCCTGCCCTACAATTTGGTCGCGACGGGCGCTGGGTTTATTTCCCCGCGGAGCGGTCGCATATTACCCACGTGAGTGCGGCAGACCGATCGATTGTCCTGATCGGCTTCATGGGCACCGGCAAATCCTCCGTGGGGCGCCGGCTCGCCCAAAGCCGGGGCTGGCCGCGCCATGACGTCGACGCGATGATTGCGACCGCGCTCGGATTACGGATTACTGAAATCTTCGAGCGACTCGGCCAGGATCGTTTTCGAGCAGAGGAGAGCGCAATCCTGGCGGGCCTGGATCCTTCGGAAAAGGCGATCATCGTGACCGGTGGCGGCGCCATCCTGCGGCCGGAGAACGCCACTCGCCTGCATGAACTGGGCACGGTGGTTTGCCTGTCGGCGGAGATGCCGACCCTCCTGGAACGGCTCGGGCGCCGCTCCGATCGCCCACTGCTCCAAACCGCGGACCCGGCGGCGACGGTAGCAGAATTGCTCCGGACGCGCGCACCGCTCTATGAGGCGGCCGCCGATTTAACGATCGATACGACCGGGCTTTCGCACGACCAGGTGGCGCAATCGATCGAGGATTCCATTGCCAAGCTCGCCTGAGATAAAAGCCGAACTGGTCCAGCGCGCCGGTGCCGCCGGGTTCGACGATTGCCGAATCGCGCGCGCGGAAACGCCGCCGCATGCGGACGAGTTTCGCGACTGGCTCGCAGACGGCTCGGCGGGCGAGATGGATTGGATCGCACGCGGAACGGAGAAGCGCTGCGACCCGGAAATGGTGCTGCCAGGCGCGCGCGCGGTGGTGGTGTTGGCGATGAACTATTGGCAAGGGGGAGGGCCGGAGGTCGGAGGTCAGAAGCCGGGGGTCGGAAAGACCGGGCGGATCGCGCGCTATGCCTGGGGTGATGATTATCATGACGTGATGCTGGCGAAGCTGCGCGAGCTGGAGGCATTTCTCGCGACGGCGGGCGGGCGGCAAAAGATTTATGTCGATACCGGACCGGTACTAGAGCGCGACTTCGCGGCCGAGGCCGGAATTGGGTGGCACGGTAAAAGCACGATGCTGCTGAACCGCTCGTTAGGCACATGGTTTTTCCTCGGAGAAATCCTGACCACGCTCGATCTGCCGCCTGATCCGCCGCAAGTGGCGCGCTGCGGCTCGTGCACCAGGTGCATCGACGCCTGCCCGACGGGAGCGATCACGGCGCCGCACCGACTCGATGCCCGGCGCTGCATTTCTTACCTCACGATTGAACTCAAAGGCAGCATCCCAATCGACTTGCGTCCGCTGATTGGCGATCGGATTTACGGTTGCGACGATTGCCTCGACGCCTGCCCGTGGAATCGCTTCGCCCAGGTGTCGCGGGAGAGCGCCTTCGCGGCGCGCCCAATGGTCGCGCAGATGAAGCTGCGCGATTTCCTTGCGCTCGATGACGAACAATTCCGCGCGCTTTTTCGCGGCTCGCCGATCAAGCGGATTAAGCGGCGAGGATTTCTGCGCAATGTCAGCGTGGCATTGGGCAACGTCGGAACGGAAGAGGATCTCCCCGCACTGACCGCGGCGGCGGACGATGCGGAGCCGTTGATCGCGGAACATGCAAGCTGGGCGCTCGCGCAGATTCGCAGTCGATTGTAGGGCGGGCGCGTCGCCTGCCGTCCCTCCTCGGCCTGGGATTATTTAACCGCAGAGGGCGCAGACGAGGAAAATACGAATGTCGAAATCCGAAATTCGAAACAAATTCGAATTCGCTAATTCTCCATTGATCGAAACCGCGCCTTCGAGCCTTTCCTCATTCGCGCTTGTTTTGGGATTCTAAATTCGGATTTCGAAATTATTCCGCCGCGTTCTCTGCGCCCCTATCGGTGCAATCCGTGTCATCCGTGCTTAAAATGCTTGGACGACACGGCGGTCGTCCCTCCATGCGGCAATTGTAGGGCAGGCGCTCCGCCTGCCAATCGCCTCTGCGGTTCATCACTATTCCCGGCAAGCGGAGCGCTTGCCCTACAATTTCGGCGTGAGGGGTTGAAGGCGAAAAGTT
>JBKJNW010000011.1:0-6951 GCA_046593335.1 Chthoniobacterales bacterium
CGGAACTGGGTGAAGTGGCCATGCCGATGGAGACTTTCATACAAAAAATCTCTGTCGCGTCCAATCCCTCCTGCGGGTTCCGCTCCTGCCACACCGAGATTTTTCAATTTGCCAGTCCCGCATTGCGACTGCATGGAAGATGCATGATTCGAAGAACATCCTTGGTCACGGCCGCCCTCACTGCGGCTTTCCTTTCCTGCACTTCCTCTGCCCGGGCCGCCGCCGATTCCGACTACGCCGACGTCAAAGCGCAGATCACGAAGCAGCACAACGAAGGAGTGCAGCGTCTCCAGGATTGGATCAAGCTGCCCTCGATCGCGGCCGAAGATCTCAACTATCCGCAAGGGTCGGATTACATGATCAAGCTGCTCAAGGACGCCGGCTTTCAGCGCGCCGAGAAAGTTGAGACCGAGGGCAAGCCCGGCGTCTTCGCGACCCTCTATGCCGGGGCACCGAAAACGATCGGACTCTATTTCATGTACGACGTGAAACAGTTCGATCCCAAGGAGTGGTCTTCGCCCCCGCTCGAAGGCGCCATCGTCGACAAGCCGGGACTCGGCAAAGTGATGATCGGCCGCGGGGCGGTGAATCAAAAAGGACCCGAAGCCGCCTTCCTCGCCGCGCTCCATGCGATGAAAGCCGCCGGCCACAAGGTGCCGGTGAACTTCGTTCTCGTGGCAGAAGGCGAAGAAGAAATCGGCTCGCCGCATTTCCCGCAGGTCGTGCACAAGCCCGAGATTGAGCAGGCGCTGAAAAAATGCGCCGGCATTTTCATGCCCTTCGCCAGCCAGGGGCTCGACGGCATGGTCACGGTCACGTTAGGCGCGAAAGGGGTGATCGAAGTCGAACTCACTTCCAACGGCGAGAAGTGGGGCCGCGGTCCGCTGAAGGATATTCATTCCTCCAATAAAGCCCGGGTCGACAGCCCGGTCTGGCATCTGGTGCAGGCGTTGGACACTTTGGTCGACAAGGATGGCGACCCGGCAATCGAAGGCCTAACGACGAACGTGAAGCCGCTTTCCGCGAGCGACAAGGCGATGATCGCGGCCGCGGCCAAGCGCCTGAACGAAGCGGAAGCGAAGAAACTCATGGGAGTGAAGGTCTGGGCGAAAAACGTCAGCTGGACCGAGACGCTCGAGCGGCTGGCGGGAGCTCCAACGGTGAATATCGAAGGCATCATCGGCGGCTACACCGGTCCGGGTGGGAAGACGGTGCTGCCCCATCAGGCGATCGCAAAACTCGATCTGCGTCTCGTCCCCGACCAGACCGCCGACGGCGCGCTCAAGGCGCTCAAGGCGCACCTCGCCAAGCATGGTTTTGGCGACATCGACGTCAACATGACCGGCGGCTATGATCCGACCACCACGCCCGCTGATTCACCGATCATCCAGGCCGAGGTCGCGGTTTACAAAAATCACGGGATCGATCCCGTCATGGTGCCGCGGTTGGGCGGTTCCTGGCCCGGCTACGTTTTCACCAATCCCCCGCTCAGCCTGGGCGCGGGACATTTCGGTCTCGGACATGGCAGCGGTGCCCACGCGCCGGATGAATATTACGTGATCGAGTCGGCCACTCCGAAAGTGGAAGGCTGGGACGGCGCGGTTCTTTCCTACGTGCAGTATCTCGACCAGTTGGCGAAATAAATGTGAGTGGCGAGACACCCATCGTCGTCAATCAGGGCGACGGCCGCGTCCTGCGCGCTTTTGGGGAGGAAGTCGTTCTCCTCCTCGACAGCGAGCAGACCGGCGGGCGCCTGACGATGTGGATCGAGTCCACCCCGCCCGGGGGCGGGCCGCCACTCCATTTCCACATCAACGACGACGAGACCTTTCACGTCCTGGAAGGACGGATCGAATTCTTCCAAAACTCAAGATGGGATGAGGTCGGCCCTGGCGCCTCGTGCTTTGTCCCGCGCGGCCAGGTCCACACCTTCAAGAATACAGGCCAGGAGACCGCGCGCATGCTCATCTCCACCGCCCCGGGCGGGTTTGACGTTTTCTTCTCCCGCGCGGCGGAGGAATTCGCCAAGCCCGGCGGGCCGGACATGGCGCAGGTGATGGGGATCGCGGCCGAGCACGGGATCCATTTCCTGAAGGAGGGCGCGCGTTCCTGATTTCGCGCCGTCCTTGAGTCGTTAGGCTCGGATGCTTAGACGAGTTTAGCCTTCAGATTGATCTGGGTGCCGGAGAGGGCGACGGAAACCGGGCAGGTTTTCTTCGTCTTCTCCGCCTGCTCCTGGAAGGCCTTGTCGTCCATCCCGGGCACGCTCGCTTCCACCTCGAGATCGATCATGGTGATCTTTGGTCCGCCTTCGATCATCTCGAGTTTCACGTTCGCGGTGGTGCTGATGCGTTGCGCGGGATGACCGGCTTTCTCGAGATTGGAGGAGAGCGCCATGGAGAAGCAGCCTGCTTCCGCCGCGCCGATTAGTTCCTCGGGATTTGTCCCGCTCCCGCTCTCAAAGCGCGATTGAAAAGAGTACGGTCCCTCGTAGGCGCCGCTCCCCAGTTTCATCGTTCCTTTGCCCTCTTTCAGAGTGCCTTCCCAAACTGCTGATCCGTTTCGTGCTGGCATAAATAATTTTCTTTCTGGTTTCGTTGACTGGTTTATTTCTCTCCGCCCTTGCGCTCAAACTCGGTCAGGTAGCCGACAAATACGCGCCGGTGTTTCCTGTTCGTCGCCGAGAATGGTGACCGCAAGGTCCTGCGTTACAGGATCCACTTTATCGCAAAGTTCGATGATTTTTTCGTACTGCGCGATTGCGCCATCCTCGGCTTTGATCACGCCCCGGATGACAAAAATCAGGTCAGTCGAGTCTTTCGGCGGCTGGAGATATTTCTGCTCGCGCTCGAGTTCTTGATCTCTTCCGCCCGCACCCCGTCGAGGTCGACGGAGTTGGCGAGATAGTTTTGTATCATCTCGAGTTCCATCCCGTAGGCGCGCTTCAGTTCCCGGACGATCTTGTCCTGCTTATCCTTTTTCATTCCTCAACTAAACGGATGAAAACGGCCGCGGATTCGCAAATCTCGCGCGTCCTCGCGCGGAGCGAAATGAAGAATTGCTAGCGCGGTTCCAGCATCGTCCCGCGGCAATCGGCACTGCCGCAGTGACAGGCAAAGAGACGCTCCAGCGCTTTCGTCCGCCGGTCCGCCGGTTCCAGGGAGTAGTCGTAGAAAAGCTCTTCGCCCTTCTTCAGGTCTCGCACCGCCACGATGTAGACCCGCCCACTCCGCTCGGTAGTTTTGCAGTTCGGGTCGCAGGAATGATTGATCCAGCGCGCCTCATTGCCGTCGACCGCAGCGTTGATCACCCGCCCGTCATCAAGCGAGAAAAAGAAAGTGTGATGCGGATCATCCGGATCGAGCGGCGGCAAATCCTGCGCCTCCTTCCAGGAGATGCGCTCGCCGGTGTATTCGATAATCCGCGTCCCCTTGGGAATATGGCGCGCCGCAAAAACCCCGGTGCCATGAACCCTGGACCGCTTGACCTTCACCCAATCGTTAGGCTGTTTTCGCTTCTTTTGCTTCTGAGCCGGCATAGTCGTCACGCTACAGTTCGCTTGTCAGCTTGTCTCGGCCCTGCACCGAGTCTTTGGATTTCATCTCCGGGGCTGGTTCCCCAGAGGCGGCTGGGCGCGCCGCGTGCCCCTTACTGTTTCGCAAAGAGCGCGGGATCGAGAGGCGGGTTCACTTTGATCTCCTTCACCTTCGTGATCTCGAGCACCTCGCCCGTTTTGACATCGATATCCTCGCCGCCAAACGCAAACCAGACCCCGTCGACCTGTCGCCAATCGCTCTTGCGCGACTCGATCGTGGTCGGCGTCGGATCGACATCCGGATGCAACGCGCGCACATCGCGACGACGCGTGATGCGCCATGTCTCCGGATCGACATAGAGCGATGTCTCGTCGCCGTCCGTGAAAGTCAGATGGACGACATGGTAGTTAATGCCATCGAGCTTTTCGCGGGCGCGCAACTCGAGCCGATGGCCGCGTCCCCGCATTTCATGGAGACCGAAGAGGTTTCCCGGTAATTCCACTCCGTGCCGCAGCGCTGCCGTGGGTTTCGGCCCTTCCTCCTGCTCGCCTTTTTCCTTCTGCCATTGCCACGCTTTCGTCCCGTCAAAACGCTCGGTGTAGACATGCTCCCCATCGGCCATGATGTCGATCCGCATCCGCCCCGGTCGGGCGGCGTGGTAGACCCCATCGACCTCGAATTTCCCCGGATCAGAAATGTGAAGGCTCACCTGGAGAGCGCGGACGTTCTCTATCGCCGCCGCACCTCCGGTTGCGTTCGTCACCCGGGCAATCACTTCCTCCAGGCTGAACTCCGGCTTTTCCGCCGCAGCGAACGCGCCTGGCCCTGCAGCCAGGAGCAAACAAAGTGACCCGAGAATATTTAGCCGCATCACTGATTAGACGCCGCTCCGGGACCGATTTGTCTCTCCGACCGAAAATGTTCGAGCGGTATCGCCCTTGCACAGAAAATTTCCGCGGCGCACGTGTCCGGCCTCGCGTCCGAAGGCGAACGATTAATGGCAGGCGGTCCACCGCGTCCCCGCCTAACGAACCCAGATATTCTGCCGGGCTAAAGTTTACCCATCACGAGCAGGATGATCAGGATGATCAGGAGTAGGCCACCCGGGCCGTAAGCGTAGCCGCCGCCCGCGAAACCGCCGCCGGTAAGCGCAAGGATCAGGAGGATAATCAGGATGATGCCGAGGGTGCTGATGGCTGCGGTGCGAGGAGTCAGTTTCATTCCCCGGTCTTCTCAGATGCGCTCGCCTGCGTCAATCTAATCCGGCGGCGTACTCCGCTTCAGGCCTGACCGTATTCTTCGTCGCTCACCTTTTCCAGCCACTCGACCGCCTCGCCCTCGAGCGCTTCCTGGATAGCGAGATGCGTCACGCCCGTCGCCGGACCCGCGCCGTGCCAATGCTTTTCGTTAGGCGAAAACCAGATGACGTCGCCGGGACAAATCTCTTCGATCAGGCCGCCTTCGCGCTGCGCCCGGCCGCAGCCGGCGGTCACGAGCAAAGTCTGGCCTAACGGATGGGTGTGCCACGCCGTTCGCGCCCCGGGTTCAAAGGTGACGCTGGCCCCGCGCACCCGGGCCGGCGCGGGCGCCTCAAAAAGCGGATCGATCCGGACCGTGCCGGTAAACCAGTCGTCGGGTCCTTGCCGGGAAAGTTGCGAACCACGCCGTTGAATTTCCATCGTTCTCCTTTTGACACTGAGCCCCAGCAACGGACGCTAACGCATCATGGGCGACAAATCTCCGAAAGCGAACCAGAAGCAAAAAGCGCAGCAAAAAGGCAAAGCGGCCGGCGCCGCGCAAAAGAAAAACGCGGCCACCGCCGCCCGGTCGGTTCCAAAACCAAAGAGGTAAACTGTGGCCAGAGTAAATTATTCCGGCGAAAAACGCCGCAAAGAGCTCGAGAAGCAAAAGAAGAAGGAAGCGAAAAAGCAGCGCAAGCTGGAGAACGCGACCAATCCTTCTTCCGGCGACATCATTGTCGAAGGCGACGAGCAGACTCCCGCGGAATCGTCCCCGAAGACAAGCGCGAGCTAACCCTGGGATTCTCCACCGCTGCAGGGACGCGCCATCGTGAGCCCTGACCGCTCATCGCCGGTCGTTAAATTAATGAACGCCGTTCGCCTTGTACAGGCGGGACAGCCGCTCGAGCTGCAGGAAATCCCACAGCCGCAACCGGGAGACGATGACGTCGAGGTCCGGGTCAAGGCCGCCGGGATCTGTCATTCCGACGCGCATTACCGGGCCGGCATCTCGCCCGTCGAGCCCCTGCCCCTCACGCTCGGGCACGAAGTCGCCGGGGTGGTGGAAGCCGTCGGCGGGAACGTTAAACAATTCCAAATCGGCGACCGCGTTTGCCTGCACTATATGGTGACGTGCGGGTCGTGTGCCTGGTGCGGCAACGGCCACGAACAATTTTGTGAGACCGGCGCCATGATCGGAAAAGGCCGCGACGGCGGTTATGCCGAATTCATCGTCGTGCCTGCGCGCAGCGTCTTCCGGCTACCCGAAGAAATCTCCTTCGCGCACGGCGCCATCATGATGTGCTCCTCCGCCACGTCGCTTCACGCCCTGCGCAAGGCGCGCCTGCAACCGGGCGAATCCGTCGCCGTCTTCGGGGCCGGCGGGCTCGGTGTCTCCGCCCTCCAGCTCGCCCAGGCGTTAGGCGCAGACGCCGTCTTCGCCGTTGACCTCCAACCGAATAAGCTCGAACTGGCGCAGTCGTTAGGGGCGATCCCGATCGATGCCCGGGCCGGCGATCCGGTGGCCATGATTCGCGCCCAGACCGGCGGACGCGGGGTGGACGTGGCGCTGGAACTCATCGGGCTTCCTCTCACGATGCAGCAATCCGTTCGCTCGCTCGCCCGCCTCGGCCGCGCCGCCCTAGCCGGGATCACGGATCGGACCTTCGACGTTTCGCCCTACCACGAACTCATCAACCGCGAAGCGGAAATCATCGGCGTCTCCGATCACCTTGCTTCAGAGATCCCGACCCTGCTGGAATTCGCGCGCATCGGGAAATTGAATCTCGCTCACGCCGTTACGCGTACGGTTCCTTTGGACGCAAAAGCGATCAACGACGTCCTCGACTCCCTGGAACATTTCGGCAAAGAGGTCCGGGTTGTGATTAACCCCTGAGCGAAGGCGGCAGGCGGAGCCCGCCCCCCGCCGGCGTCGACCAGCCATCGATCACTTGTCCGGGTCACTTCCCCGTCATCGCCTCCAGCTTTTCCGGGTAGCGGGCCCCTTGCACCTCAATCTCGGAGGCCGCGGTTTCGATCTCCTGCAGATCGTTAGGCGAAAGTTCCACTGCCTCAGCGCCGATGTTCTCTTCCAGGCGATGCAACTTGGTCGTGCCCGGGATCGGCACGATCCACGGCTTTTGCGCCAGCAACCAGGCGAGCGCGATCTGGGCCGG
>JBKJNW010000058.1:0-5738 GCA_046593335.1 Chthoniobacterales bacterium
GAAGTGGCTCCTCGAGCACGAGCGAAAGCACATTGGAAAGAAACGCGCCCAGCAGGACTCGAACCTGCGACCGTCGGATTAGAAATCCGATGCTCTATCCGGCTGAGCTATGGGCGCCGTGCGAGGCAAAGTAATCCTGCACCGGCCCCCTGCAACGCCACAGTCAGTGTAGTGGCGGTCGTGTCGCCCGCAGGGAGCAAACTATGGCTCCAGAACGTGAGACGCCGAAACCGGAGTCGATCGGTGCGGCCGACACGGCCACCGCTACATCAGTCCCGAATCCCGTTTTTTAGTTCCCAGACTTTCAGGGCTGCGAGAAGCAGGGCTTTGGTGCGCGAAAGGGTCCCGACGGCCGGGCGCACGATTTCGCCCTCGACGGTGGACGGGCCTTTGGGGCGACGCTTGGCACTCTTGGCCCGCCTTTTCGGCCCGGGCCGGACGACCGCTTCGCTTTGGCTGAGGTGTCCACTTGGATTCATCGGTGTCATAGTGCCATCCCCAAAGAGCAGCTTCCCTGCCACCTCCTGCGTGGCCTTGTTTCCCTTGGAAAAGCGCTTGTGCCCCCGGTCTTCTTCGACGATTTCATCCGGGCATGGCGGCAAATCGGAAACTCGGTTGTCTAAGTATTTTTCTGTTCGTGGCTCTCTGTGCCAGTTTGCTGGTGAATCTCGGCCTCGCCGCCGCCGCCTTCCGCCGCCTGGAGGGGCGGGGTGGCGATGTGGAATTTCGGCCACGCTTCCACGAAATGATCGTGGAGCGCGGAGCCGGCGGGAACACGAACAAAATCGCGGTCATTAGTCTGCGCGGCCTGATCAGTACCAGCATCGCCGGCAACGTCGGCGAATCGATGGTCGACGATCTGCGCTGGCAGTTTGAGCAGGCGCGCAATGACGACAAGGTGCGGGCGGTCGTCCTGGAGATCGATTCGCCCGGAGGCGAGGTGACCGCTTCCGACATGATCTACAACGCGGTAGTGAAGACGCGGGCAAAAAAACCGGTCGTGGTCTACATGGAATCGCTTGCCGCTTCCGGCGGTTACTACGTGGCCTGCGGCGGAAAATACCTGATGGCGAACGAGACCAGCATCACCGGCAGCATCGGCGTCATCATCCAGACCCTGAATTACCAGCAGCTCTTCGACAAAATCGGGCTGGCCTCGGTCGTTTTCAAAAGCGGGAAATTCAAGGACATGCTCAATGGTGCGCGCCCGATCACGCCGGAAGAGCGCGATTACATCCAGAGCTTCGTCATGAAGACCTACGACAAATTTCTCGGGATCGTGGCAAAAGAACGGAACCTGCCGGCCGACGGCTTGCGTAACGGAATCGCCGACGGGCGCATCATCTCGGGCCGCGACGCGCTTGATTTCAAACTGATCGATGGCCTTGGTCAGATCGAGGATGCCTATGCCAAAGCGAAGGAGCTGGGCCACGCGGGCGATGCCAAAATCGTGAAATACGGGCCGCCCTTTAGCCTGGGACGGATCTTCCGCCTCTTCGCCAAAAGTGGCGACACCAAGATCGAATTGACGCTCCCGGGCCAGCTCACGCCCCGGCTCGAGAGCGGCCGCGCTTATTTTTTGCCTGGCTTTTACGCTCCCTAACGACGCGCCTGCGAGATGGTCGACAGCCTGATCAACACGCTGCTCGTTCTGGCAGGTCTCTACGTTTATCTTTCGCTCTTTCGCCAGGTGGCGGTGCGGCATGACGGGGCGGCGGAGCTGGGGGAACGGCAGCTCGGGGTGCCGGAAGCGGTGGCGACGGTCCTGCTCGTCGGCTGGTTTGCGATCAACGTCCTGGCCGCGTCCAAGGTCCAGGAGGCGACCTTTCAGACCCGGGATCTGCTCGTGACCGGCGCCTTTTCTCTGGCCGTCATCACCATCCTGACCGTTCTCCTGGAACTGCGCGGCTTCAGCGTCTTATCGTTAGGCGGATTCTCTCGTCTCGGCTTTGGCCGGATCGTGAGCACGGCGGCGGTGCTACTCTTTGCCGCCTATCCGCTGCTCTTCGCCGCCGACGGGATCTCGCGCTGGCTGCTCGGGGAAGGAGCGGGCCGGCAACAGATCGTCGAGATGTTCACCGGCTCGGAAACGCTCCGGCAACGCATTCTCATTATTGTCCTCGCAGTCACGATCGCTCCCTTCGCCGAGGAATTTATTTTCCGGTTTTTTTTATACGGGGTTTTCAAGCGCTATCTCGGACGCGGGCCGGGGTTGTTCCTGAACGCGCTCCTCTTTGCCGCGGTGCATGTCCATTTGCCCAGCCTCGGCCCGCTTTTCATCCTCGGCGCTTGTTTCACTCTCGCCTACGAATGGAGCGGCTCGATTTTGGTCTCGATGACGATGCACGCGCTTTTCAATTTTCTTTCCCTAAGCGCGCTCGCTTTTCCTAATCTGGTCCCGCAATGAAATTGCGGGAGCTGGGCGAGGACCGGTTGGTCGCGCAACTGATGGCGCGGATCAAGACCCGGCCCGACGTGGTGACCGGCCCGGGGGATGATTGCGCGGTCGTGGCGGCGCCGCAAAAGGGTCGGCTGCTCCTATTGAAAACCGACTGCGTAGTCGAGAACGTGCATTTTTCGCCTAACGAAAAGCCGGAGAAGGTGGGCTGGAAAGCGATGATGCGAACCCTGAGCGATTTCGCGGCGATGGCGGGCGAACCGCACTACGCCCTCATCACCCTGGTCGTGCCGGCGGAGCGCGAGGCGCGCTGGATCACGCAACTTTACCGCGGTCTGCAGCGGGCGGCGGATCGCTTCAAGGTCGTAATGGTCGGCGGGGAAACCAGCGCGGCGCCGGGGCCGAGCATGATCTCGGTCAGCGCGCTCGGGTCGGTCGAGAAAGATCGTTGCGTCCGCCGGAGCGGGGGCAAGCCGGGTGACCTGCTTTTTGTCACGGGAAAGCTGGGCGGCTCCGGCCAGGGCCGGCACCTGACATTCATTCCACGGATCGAAGAGGCGCGCTGGCTCCGGCAAAACTTTCGCCTCCACGCCATGATGGATCTGAGCGACGGGCTCGGGGCCGATCTGCCGCGCCTGGCCAGGGCAAGCAAGGTTGGCTTTACGCTGGACGAGTCGGCTCTGCCGCGGCAGCGCGGTTGCTCGGTGCAAGAGGCCCTGAGCGATGGCGAAGACTACGAGCTGCTCTTCGCCCTCTCGCCTGCCGATGCCGCTCCCCTGGAAAAAAAGTGGCGGAAAAAATTCCCGCGCCTTGCGCTCACCCGCATCGGCCAATTGCTTCCGCCTTCCGCAGCCCGCGATCCGCATTTGCCCCATGGCTACCTTCATTTCCAATAGCGTGGAAGAGACGATCGCTTTCGCCCGGGAGTGGGCCGGGCGGCTTTCCCCTAACGATGTCGTCGGCCTCATCGGAGACCTCGGCGCCGGCAAGACGCACTTTGTCAAAGGCTTGCTCGAAGGTTTGGAGAATGAGGAACAGGCCACTAGTCCAACGTTTACCCTCGTCCATGAATATCGAAGCGGGCGCCTACCGGTTTTCCATTTCGATTTTTACCGGATCAACCAGGCGCCGGAACTGGTAGAACTCGGGTTTGATGAATACCTCGAAGAAGGTGGCGTGGCCGTGATCGAGTGGGCCAATCGTTTTGCCGACGCGCTCCCGGCCCGCACCCGCTGGGTCCGCTTCGAAATCGGAGACGCATCCGAACGGATCATTTCCGACGATGGAAAATGAACGTGCTGGCACTGGAACTTTCCTCATCTGTCGGGAGCGTCGCTTTTCGAAGCGGCGAGACGCAGCTCTTCAAGGTCTTTCCGGCGGACCGGAAGCATTCCGGTCTGTTCTACGAGAACCTGGGAGAAATTCAGAGCGCGGCCGGTGCTGCCAAAGACATCGTGGTGGGACTCGGCCCCGGCTCTTACGCCGGGGTGCGGATCGCGATTGCGACCGCGATCGGTCTGCGCGCCGCGAGCGGAGCGCGTCTCCTAGGTCTTCCGTCAATCTGCGCCTTTGACGAAAAGGAATATCTGGTCGTGGGCGATGCCCGGCGGAACTCATTCTTTTTTGCGCACGTCGTGGATGGCGATTGCGCGACTGCTCCGACGCTCGCGAGTGAATCGGAGCTGAGCACCTGGCTCGAAACCCGGCCTGATCTTCCCGTGGTCGCGAGCCAGGCTTTGCCGCAGTTCGAGCGCGCCACCGTCGCGCATCCCAGCGCTTTCCGGCTGGCGGAGTTGGCGTTGCGCGTAGAGGGTGCGGGCGAAGAAATGCTCGAACCGATTTATTTGCGCGAGCCACACATCACGACGGCCCGCAGATGAGGTCGTTAGGCGCGCAACGCTGCTGGGCGGAGATTGACTCCGCCGCGCTCCGGCACAACGCCGGCGTGGCGCGAGAACGGGTCGGTCCCGCGACCGATCTCCTCGCGGTCGTGAAAGCCAATGCCTACGGGCATGGCATGATCGAGGTGGCCGGCGCGTTGCGCGAGGCAGCCGACCTTTTCGGGGTGGCGAACCTGCATGAAGCAGAGGAACTGCGCGCGAGTGGAATTGCGCAGCCGATTCTGATCCTCGGCTCCGCTCTGCCCGACGAACGGGAGCAAATCAACGCCGCCGGATTTATCGCCTCTGTTTCCAGCCTGGAAGAAGCGCGAACCTTCGCCGGGAACCCGACGGGGGTTAACTTCGCCATCGATACCGGGATGGGCCGGATGGGTTGTTGGCAAGACGACGCCCTGAGCGAGTTGGAGAAGATTGCGCGCATTCCGGAGCTTCGGTTGCACAGCGTCTCGACTCATCTCCCGGTGGCGGATGAAGATCCGGCCTTCACCGAAGAGGAGTTGGTGCGGTTCGAGCAGCTCGTTAGGCAAATGCGGGCCCGCATCCCGGGCACCTACAAAGTGCATGTGCTCCTGAGCGCCGGGATCCTTGCTTTTGCCCGGCATCATTTCGATATCGTACGCGCCGGGCTCATGCTCTATGGCAGTTCGCCGTTGCCTGGAATGCAGGATCTTTTGCGCCCGGCGCTGGCCTTGAAGTCGCGCGTCACCCTGCTGCGCGATCTGCCGGCGGGTCGAAGCGTGAGTTATGGCCGGACGTTTGTCACCACGCAACCGATGAAGGTAGCCACGATCAGCGCCGGCTATGCCGATGGGTATCCGCGCTCGATCTCGAATCGCGGCGGTGCCGTCCTGATTGGCGGCCGGCGCTGTCCGCTACTCGGGCGCGTCACGATGGACCTGATGATGGCCGACGTGAGCGCGGTCCCGGAGGTGAAACTGGGCGACGAAGTAGTTCTGATCGGGAAACAGGGGGTGGAGGAGATTTTCGCAGCGGAAGTGGCCGAGCGCGCCGAGACCATCGCGTGGGAGATCTTCACCGGCATTGGCAGCAGGGTGCGCCGTGTGTATCTGTGAGGAGCAGATGTTCCAGATCATCTTTAATGAATTGAGCGCGGCGGAGATGGCGGCCTTGCCGAAAACTCTCCAGCTCGATTTGCTGGCCGAATTTCAAATCCTTCCGGAAGACCTCGACCACCTGGACTCGAGCCGTTTCGGAGTGATCGAGCGGGAGGGAAAAAAACTTCATCGTTACCGGGCGAAAGATTATCGTCTCTACTTCGAGCGCAGCCCGGAGGGCGTGACCGTGCACCGGGTCCTGCACAAGAACACCCTCCGGGATTTTCTTTTCCGCAGTAAGTTGCCGATGGCAGAAGACGATCAACTCGGCAAAACGCGCGAATTCTGGAAGCTGATTGAGCAGGGCGAGCGCACGCGCAAGGC
>JBKJNW010000024.1:0-5229 GCA_046593335.1 Chthoniobacterales bacterium
CACCCGTTTGAATATGATCCGGTTTCTAACACGTGGACCACTAAGGCGGCCACTTACCCCGACGCCCATGTAAACAACATGGCCTGTGGCGTGCTGAACGACTCTGGAACTGACTACATCTACTGCGTGGGTGGTTCGCAGGTTACGCTGACCGACATTTTCGATCGCGTATTCCGCTACAACCCGGTTACCGACGTGATTACCACTGTGGCTGCTCCCTGGCCGGGGGCCCAGGGAACCACTCTGCCCGGTGGCTTCACGGTCTTCCAAAACAAGCTCTATATCCTGGGCGGATTCAACACCGTCGCGGGGAACGCGACCAACCAGATCTGGGAGTTTACTCCGACGACCAACGTCTGGTTGCAGAAGGGCGCCGTCCTGCCTGTTCCGCTCGGCTATATACCGACTACGACCATCGGCAGCCTCATCTACACAGGTGGGGGCAGCGATATCACGGGCGGCCTACTCACCGATACGACAAACTCCTTTGTCTATAATCCGGTGGCGGACAGTATCTCCACCATTGCCAGCATACCCAGGGCCACAGGCGAGACCCGAGCGCTGAACTTCAATGGTCAGATGTTGGTCATGGGCGGCGGCAGAATCGCGCCCAACCCATCGAATGAGGTGAACGTCTATGACCCAGGCACTAACACTTGGTCAACCAGTATTGCGCCATTCACCATTGCGCGGCGCAACTTCGCAACCGATACCGACGGCACCAGTCACATCTGGCTCGCAGGCGGCTACGACAGCAGCGGGACCACACTGCTGGCTTCGATGGAGATATTCGAATGCACCACCTCTGGCGAAATTACGCTCTCCGCGAAGGTCCGCCGGCAAGGAGGCAAGCGTGCAGTGGCCCTTAGCTGGACCCCGGCAGATGGCGGCAGCATAGACGTCCTGCGTGACCATGTGTTACTCCGGACGGTGAACGACGACGGCAGCGCTCAGGACCACCTCGGGAGCGGCCCTAGGGAAGTCCACGTTTATCAAGTCTGCGAGACAGATACGGGCACCTGCTCGAACGAAGTGAAGGTCAAAATCCCGGGCCAATAAGAGATAGGCATCTTCGCCAGGAGGTCGTCCGATCCGGCCTCCTGGCAGCCAATAACCTCGGGATAACCTCGCAGCTGTCACTAAACTCAACTTCATCCAGGAGTCGTCCCCGGCTCCTGGATCGCTGCGCGACTCTTTGGTCGGCAGGGGAAGAAACATTCAGCTTCATCGCTGAATGGTCTTTTTATTTACCGCTCGCTCTCACTTGCCGGCCTCGGCCTTGCGCGCCGGACTGGAAGTAGGAAGTGCCCGGCTGCCCAGGAGGTTGCCGTTTTGGAAATTTCTCAGCATTCGTTCGCCTTGCGCGCCGGCCAGCGACGATTTGCTATTTAGATTTTTGGCCGCGGCCCGGCGGCCGGCGGCGTTCGTTTGGTTGATGAATTTCTGCGTGGTGACGAAGAACGCCTGTGTTCTTTCATCGTAGAGAGCGACGCGCGGTTTCTTGTCATTGGTCCGCCACCCGAGGAGGCCGTCGGGCACATTTTTCTGACCGGCTAACTGTTGCGCATTCCAAGCGGACCCGCCGGAGTTTGCCTCGAGCAGGCGATTGATTTCTTTCTCGGTAATCTCGGATTTGTCGGCCTTGGCTACCATCTCGCGCACGCTTTTGCCATCGACGTAGCTCACCGCGATGGAAAACCCCTTGGAGAGGTAACATTTCGTCAACGTATTTTGCTGGGTGGGAAGATCAAAAATCGGTTTCCCGTAGCGGGCATTTACTTTCGTTTCAGTCTCGCCGATCCGCGCCGCGGCGGTCCCGTGGAGCAGGCAAAGAGCAAGCCAGATGACGAACCACCGCGGCCCTGCGCCAAAGGGGCGACGATATCGGTTCAATCTTTCCATCGGCCCGCGCTGGCAGAATGGAGCAACCATGCAGGCAAGCGTTGCGGTGCGGAGGTTTCTTCGTCAAGCAAGAACTTCCCGGTGTCCGCGCGCGATTCTCAATCCGCGCCCAGCCTAACGATCACGCTTTCTGAAATAATGCCGCTCCTTTATTCGAGATCGTAGGCTTCGACCAGCGCCACACCTGTGCCGCCACTCGATCCTTGCACAATCGCGGTGTAGTTGGACGGGGCCAGGTCGAGGACGATCGCGGCTTCGCGGTCGTCGCTCGGCGCAAGGCCGGTCGCGGCAATGTCGCTTTCCTGGCTATCGCGCCAGTTGTCGTTCGAACTCAGGAGCGCCCCGTTGGCGTCGTGCAACTCCAGTAGCGGGTCGAGCAGCGGGTTGCTGACCCCGGCCGCGCCTAACGACGGACCGATGGCCCGGAGCAGGATGCGGCGGCTTGTATCGCCAGTGAGAATGAAGCCGCCGATCATGACGTCGTCGCCCGTCTGGACAAAACCGCGAGTCGAGATGTTGGCCGGGTTAGCCAAAGCGGCGGGGTTGGTGGCAAAGAGCTCGACCAGGCCGATGCCGGTCGCACCGCCCGCGTCGCTCAGGATCGTGGTGTAGGCGCCGGGGGCGAGCTCGGCGAAAAGAGCGGACTCCGCAGCGTTGTCCGGCGCCAGCCCGAGCGCGGCGATTTCGCCCTGGTCCGGTCCGTTCATCCAATCGTCGTTTGCGGCAATGAGCGCGCCGCTGCTGTCGTGCAACTCAATTTTGGGGTTGGGCAGCGTCCCAGCCAAGGGCAGGGAAGGCCCGATCCCGCGCAGGACGACCTGGATGTCGTCACTTCCGGTGACGATGAAACCACCGATCAGCACATTGTCACTCGTCCCGACGCTGAGGCGGGTGGAGAGATTGGCAAGGGTCGGGTTGGCTGGCGAGGAAATGACTTTGTAAACGATCCCGACCCCGGCACTGTCGCCCAGCGCATAAACATCGCCCGCGGCATCCTGGCCAAAGCCTTTCAGGAAAATCCCGAGATCCCGTTCCGGATCGCCGATCCGCAGTTCTTGGGTGATTCCGCCGACGAAGTCGGAATAGAAAAGGCGCCCGCTGCCCGTGTCTGGAGAGAGAAAGTCACCGAAAACGTACTGACCGCTCAGCGCGGGCACGGCGGTGCCGCGCTCGACAAAACCACCGATGATGGCGGAGCCATCTTCGTGGCTGTATTGCAGCACCGGATCGGTTAAGGCGGGATCGGGGTTGGGATCCGGGGTGATGGAAGAATTGCTATTGTCGAACAGGAAAGATCCTTCCTTGCGGTTCCAGCCGTAATTTTTACCCGCCTCGACGAAGTCGACTTCCTCGATGTTGGCCTGGCCGACATCGCCCGCGATCAGGCGCCCGCTCGGAGCGTCGAAGGAGAAACGGAAGGGATTGCGCAGGCCGTAGGCATAGATTTCATGCACCGAAGTGCCGCTGGCGATGAAAGGATTACTCGCCGGGACGCGATAGTTCCCATTCTCGCTCACCGGGTCGGCGCTGCCGCTCGTTAGGCTGGGATCGAGCGGCTCAATACGGAGGATTTTTCCAAGGACGTTGCTCAGGTCCTGGCCGTTGCCGATGCCCGGGGTGTGCCCATCGCCGACGTCGTTGCTGGCGCCGCCGTCGCCTAACGAAATGTAAAGATATGATTCGCCGGGACGGAAGGCGAGCTTGCCGCCGTTGTGGTTGGACTGCGGTTCATCGATCCGCAGCACCTCGCGGCGGCTGGCGGGATCCGCGAGGTCGGGGTTCCCGGCCGAGACCTGCCATTCCGCGACGACGCTTTGATGATCGAAGGCAGTGGTTTTCGGCACGGTGAAATCGGCCGTCCCCGTCACCGGCTCGCTCGTGTAGGTGTAGAATTTTCGGAAGCCGGGGCTGGCGGCGTCGTTGTAGCCCGGATGAAAAGCCAGACCGAGCAGGCCACGCTCTCCGGTGCTGGCCACCAGGCGGGAGGAGATATCGAGAAACGGGATCGTGAGCAGCGACTTGCTTTTGATGATCCGAACAAGGCCGTTCTGTTGATTGACGAAAAGTCGGTCATCGCCGACCGAGGTCAGGTCGTTAGGCGCGGTCAGGCCGCTGACGATTTGCTCCAGCTCGATCCGGACCGGGCCCTTGAAGACGCGCGGCGGCAGCGGGGTAGGCGAGGGGGAAGGCGTCGGCGATGCGCTTGGGCTCGGGGAAGGCGACGACGACGGAGAAGGTGAGGGAGACGGCGAGGGCGACGGACTCGGAGAAGGCGAAGGGCTCGGTGAGGGCGAAGGGCTCGGTGAAGGGGAAGGTGACGGGCTCGGCGAGGGGGAGGGGCTGGGCGAGGGCGTCGGCGAAGGCGAACCGGTGACCACATTCACCGTGCCGATCATGTTGCAGCAGCCGCCGTGGACGCTGCAGTAATAGGCAAAGGTGCCAACGGTGTTGAAGTTCACGCTAAATTTGTAGCCGGTCTGATGGACGTCGGAGTTCCAGACGCCGGAGGGATTTCCCGGCGTGCCCGAGGTGGTGCTGTGAAAACTGGAGTCCCATTCCCATTCCACCTCGTCGCCCGGTTCAACTGTGACCAGCGCCGGCGAAAAGAAGTCGCCGCCGGTGCCAACGTGCACGCTAAATTTCTTAGCCGGCGAACTTTCGCTGCTGAGAAGAAGAGCGGCGGCACCCAGGCCGACGGAGAGTAAAAATGATTTCATAATGTGCTGGCTTTAGTTGCTCACGTTATTCTCCGCGTCTCGAAACGACGACCGCGCAATGGTAACGTCCCTGTTACTTTCCCCAATCCCCTCAAAACCGAACCGTAAATTGCGCGGCGAAAGTGCCGTGGAGATTATCGGAGATAAAATCGCCCCGCGCCAAACTGTATTGCAACTTTAATTGGGTGTGGGCGGTGAACCGGTAGCCAAGCCCGCCGTCAATGCGCCAGACATCGCGCGCTCTGGAGACGGGTTGGCCGGCGGGATCGTCCTCGGTCGCGAAAAATTCCTGATTCCAGCGAAGGGCGCCGAAAAGCTGCGGAGTGATCTGGTATTTCGCCTCGATGAAATAGGCGAGCATGTCGGCATTCCCGAGCCGTGGCACTTCGAAGCGAGAGGCAAAAACTTCCGCCCAGATCTGCAGATGACCCCGCGCGTAGCTGATGTCCTGGCCGATGACGTATTGATAGTATTCCCCGGGCTCGCTTTGCGTCGGCAGCGGGCGCGCGTCGGGGACGAGGTAAGGGCCAGCCGCAGCGGAGAGGCCGAAGTTCCAGGCCTGATTGGGCTTCATCCCCAGTCGAAGTTCGTAGGACGGATGAGCAAAATC
>JBKJNW010000243.1:0-10561 GCA_046593335.1 Chthoniobacterales bacterium
TTCTATCTCGCCTGCCTAACGAACTATTATACCTTTTACCTCATCCATAAATTCGGGCTTTCCATCCAGGGGGCGCAATTTCATCTCTTTCTATTCCTTTTTGCCGTCGCGCTTGGCACCATTCTGGGCGGCCCGATTGGGGATCGTTACGGGCGCAAGCTCGTCATCTGGGTTTCCATCCTTGGCGTCGCGCCCTTTACCCTCGCGCTGCCGCACGCCAATCTTTTCTGGACCGGTGTCCTGACCGTTATCATCGGCATCATTCTCGCCTCGGCCTTTTCCGCGATCCTGGTTTACGCCCAGGAGCTGGTGCCGGGGAAAGTGGGCTTGATCGCCGGCCTCTTCTTTGGGCTGGCCTTCGGCATGGCCGGCATCGGTTCCGCCGTCCTCGGCGCGCTGGCCGACGATACCAGCATCGAGCACGTCTTTTATCTCTGCTCGTTCCTTCCCTTGATTGGGCTACTCACCGTCTTCCTGCCGAATCTGCGGCGCAAGGCGTAGAAACTCGTGAGACTTGCGCCTCGAAACCCGCGCGTGATACCGTCGACTTGTGAGCACTTTGCAGGAGATCAAGAGCGCAATCGCCAACTTGTCCCCACGCGATCGCGCCTTGCTCGCCGCCGAGCTTTTCGCCTCCGACTCACAGCCTAATGCCGATGAGTTGGAGGCCGCTCTGGAACGCGGTTTGCGCGACGTAGAAACAGGCCGAGTGCGCGAAATCGGCGATCTGCCGGCAAGGCTAGGCGAATGGACTTCAAAGTCCTGATCACCGACGCCGCCGTCGCAGATCTCCGAGAGATTGTAGAGTTTGTCGCAGAAGATGATCGTGCAGCTGCGAGAAAACTGGGCGAAAAACTCGTCGCGGCAGGATTGAGCCTAACAAGGATGCCGGAGCGCTTTCCTTATCATGACAAGGCGCGGTCGATACACAAGATGAGCCTTCCCCCGTACTTGGTTTTCTACCAACGTGATCCCCAAGCGGGAGCTGTTTAAATCCTGCATTTCTGGCACGGAGCTAGGCGGTCACCCTCTTTCCGGAGTTAATTCGCCGCGCTACACTCCGCGCGCGGTCGGGGTCCAGATGAACTTGTGCATCTGGAGCTGGAACCGGACCGGTAATTTGTCCGCCAAGACCCAGTCGACAATTTCCCGCGGATCGATCCGGCCGAAGATGGGCGAGAATAAAACCGCGCGGCAGCGTTCGGCCAGGCGATGCTGGAGGACCTGCGTGCGCGACCATTCGTAATCTTCGCGCGAGCCGATGACGAACTTCACTTCGTCGTTAGGCGCGAGGTGCTCGATGTTGGCATACAAATTCCGCTCCACCTCGCCGCTCCCCGGCGTTTTTAAATCCATGATGCGGTGCACCCGGGAATCGACCCCGGAAATGTCGTGCGCGCCGCTCGTCTCGAGCAGGACGGTGCGGCCGGCATCGGCCAGCATGGTCATCAGAGGCAGGACGTTTTTCTGCAGGAGCGGCTCGCCGCCGGTGATCTCGACCAGCGGGCAATCGTAGGCCAGGACCGCGTCGACGATTTCGCCTAACGTCTGCTTTTTCCCTTCGTAAAAGGCGTATTCCGTGTCGCAATAAGTGCAGCGCAGATCGCAGAAGGTCAGACGCACGAAGACGCAGGGCAGCCCGGCCCAAGTGCTTTCGCCCTGCACCGAGAAATAGATCTCGTTGATCGTCAGCTTCTTGTTCGGGTCGGACATCGCGGCAATCTACCACCAAACCGCGCGCCCATCTCAAGGCCAGAGCCAGACGAGGCGGAGGGCGAAGGCCAGCATAACCAGCGCGCTCACTGCCTGGGTTCCAATCTGCCATGACGGCCGGGCAAAGATCCGCGCCCCTAGTTTCAAGGCGGTACAAAGAACGATCGTCCAGGCAATCGCACCGGAGACGACGGAAGCGGCCAGCAGAAGTGAGCTGAGAAAAGTGGAATGGCCCTGGGCCGCCCCCTGCCCGCCGACGACCGCGAACCAGAACCCGATATTCCAAGGACTCGTTAGGGCAAGGATCAGGCCAAGGAAATAGCCGCGGGCTCGGCCGCGCCGAAGCGGAACGGCTGCGCCGGAATTCGTGCTCGCCGCGCGGTAGGCGTGCCAGGCGCCGCGGGCGAAATTGAAGGCGAGGAAGAGCAAAAGAAGAAAACTGATGATGCCGAGCGCGAGGTGCAATCGCGGCGAAGCGAGGAGGGCGCCGGCACCCGCCGCCACGCCTAACGCCCACAGGAAATCTCCCGTGCACGCCCCGAGCCCGAGCTGCCAGGCCGGCCAGAACCCCCCACCCTGCGCCCGCGGCAAAAGCACGCGCCGAATCATCTCGGCGTTGATCGGCCCGGGCGGCCAGGCGACCGACCAGCCGAGGATCAAGCCATTCAGGATCGTGGCGCCGGTGGAAACGGTCATCGTTAGGCCAGACGCAGCGGCTGTTTCACTGCGCCGCCAGCCAGCCGCCGGTGAAACCAGCCCGCCGCAAGCCGCGCTGGATTTCCGGGGAATCCCGCAGCAAACGCCAGAGAAATCCGGAGCGATAATTCTCGATCATCATCACGATCGGCCCTTGATCGAGGCCGTAATAGCCTTGCGAAATCCATCCCGGCGCGCCTCCCTTGTCGTTCCCCGGAAAGGTCGGATTGAAGCTGCACTTGAAACCGTATTTGCTCGCCATCGCGGGATAGGTGTCGTCGAAATATTTGATCGCGGGAAGGACGATCTCCGGCGCGAAAGGGAGCGAGGCCAGCATCGCCCAAGGCGCGAGTGTGCCGTCGTCGGGACCATCGGGCACGCCGCGCGCCACGTAGTCGAAGAACTTCCTTTTCACCCCGTCGACCTTGCGCGTGGCCGGGCCCGGGCCGTCACTCGCGGTGATGCCCCAGCAGTATTTCTCGTAGCCTTTGAACCTGCGCGGATTGGCGATCGCGTACTGCTGTTGCACGTGTGTAGCGCGACGACTGTTATCGAAATAATTGAGCCCGTGCGCGCGCATGTAGTCATCCTGAATCCCGCGAAAATCGATCCAGAGATGGGAGAGCTGATGGATGAACAACGGCCCCGCATAGAGGAACTCGATCCCGAAGAGACTTTTCCATTCATAGCTGCTCGTCCACGCTTCGTAGCTCTCAGCGGGGAGAGGAAAATCGGGCGCGCCGAGCCCGAGGACATAGAGAATCAGCGCTTCGCTGTAGCCTTCCCAGACGTATTTCTCGAAGCCGCGTTTCGGCTTCCAGCCGTGCGAGACTTTCGGTTTTCCGTTCTGCGCCCATTGCCAGTTGGCGCGGGCGTAAAGCGCGGCGGCGTGCTCGCGAATCTCCCGTTCGGCTGCGGTGTCCCGATTGAAATAGCGCCCGGCCGTGAGCATGCCTGCGAGAAGAAAGGCGGAGTCGATCGTGGAGAGCTCGCACTCCCGCGCGCGACGGCCCGTCTCCATGTCGAGGAAGTGGTAATAGAACCCCTGATAACCGGTCGCCGCTGGCGAGGTCGATTGCTCGCATTCCCGGAAAAAGCGCAGCGTCGTGAGGGTGCGTTTGCTCGCTTCGGAGCGGGTGAGAAAGCCGCGCTCGACCCCGACAGGATAGGCGGTGAGGGCGAATCCAATCGCGGCAATGCTGGCCACGGAATTTTCTCGGGTGCTGTCGGGCACCATGCCGTTGGCGGGATTGGCCTCCTTCAGGAAATAGGCAAAGGTGCTCTTCTGCACCTGTGCGAGTTTGCTCGCGCCTAACGAGATCTGTTCTGCTTTCGTTTTCATGCGCGCGCCGTGGTCCCCTTCACGCGAATTCCACCGCGATCGCGGCCACGCTGTGCGGCGGCAGTTTGAGCTCGATCCGCAATTCGCGGTTGCGGAATTTCCAGGGATGCTTAACGGATTCGAGGCGGGAGGCTTCCTCCAGCTTTTCTACCTGCGCCGGGCTCAGATAATCGGGCCGCTTCATTTTCTCCCAGAGCTTGCGCGGATTTGCGTGCGTCTCGTCGATGCGCTCGAGCGAAACCGCATGCGGCTCGGTCGCATCTGCGACGCGCAGGCGCACCGTCTCGACCCCGATGGAATGGCGTGGGAGGGCGTGGTTGGTGAGGAGAAGAGTCAACTTGTTGCCCTGCGGCATGGCCCAGGCATCGACCGTGGCGTGCATTCCGTCGACGAGCAGCGACTCGGTCCCGAGCCGATGGAGCAACTCGAAGGCGCGATAGCTCGGCTTGGGAATGCCGTAGAGATTGAGCAGCCCAAAGCCGCCGTGGAAGGGCACAGAAGGGAAGTAGTTCTCCTCGAAGATGTCGGAGAAAGTCCAGAAGCTGTAGCCCTCAACCAGCCCGTTCATTTCCAGGATGGTCTTGACGATGAAAGCGGCCGCGTATGGCTCGTCGTGGAGCGGATCACGCGGATTCGAGGAGGCGTTCCATTCCGTGTAATAGACCGGCTTGCCCCGCGCGCGCCGGAAGGTGTCCTGGGCCTGCTCGTGCAGGATGCTGCGCCGGCTGTTGGCCAGTTGGGTGATGGTGTCGTCGCTTTCGTGGCCGAGCGCATCGGTCGGGTAATGATGGGTGCTGACGAAATCGAGCGGCAATTTTTTCTGCGCGCAAAAATCAACGAACTCGGGGACCCACTCGTTCTTCGCCGTCGCCGGGCCGCCTACCTGGAGCGAGGCGTCCACCTTTTTGATCGCCGCGACGGTGGCGCGATAAAGTTGGAAATACTCCTTCTGCCCCTTGCTCCAGAACGCTTTCAGGTTCGGCTCGTTCCAGACTTCGAAGAACCACTGGCGCACCTCTGTAATGCCGTAACGATCGACCAAATGCCCGACCAGCTGGCCAATCAGGTCCGCCCATTTTTTGTAATCCCGCGGTGGCGTCACATTTGCCGCGTAGTGGAAGACGGTCTTCTTCCCCGAGGCCAGCGCCCTCGGCATAAAGCTCAATTCCACAAACGGTTTCATGCCGATGGAAAGAAGGAAATCGAAAATCTGGTCGGTATTAAAAAACGAATCGAGCGGCTGATCCTGCTGCATCGTGAAAGTGCACATGTCGTCCGAGAGGAGCCCGTGAAAACGCACGTGGCGGATGCCGAGCTCCTCGTGGCAGCGCCGCAGTTGCCGCTGCCAATCGGCGCGCAGGGCGAGAGTGGCGTGCCCGCTCCCGATGGTGTGCTCCCAAAAATGGGGCAGCGGCGCGGGGCGATCGGTCAATCGGCAGTGAAAATCAGGCATGATGTTCCTTCCCGGAGCAGGGCAAAAGAAGAGAGAGAGACGCGACGGAATTATTCCGTTAGGCAGATTCTTACATCCCGCACTGCGCTTTCACCTCGGCATAATTCGATCGCACCCGGAGCAAGCTGGCGAGATAACGATCGACCCGAGGCGCATCTTCGATCCGGCCGAGATTGGCCGGCGCGTAGAGCCGCGAGAAAACGGCGCGCACGATTCTGGTCCGCATTACGCTCCGCTCGCCGTAGCCGGCCGGGATGTTGCTTGACCAGTAACGCACGTAATCGAGGCCCGCTTTTTTTTCCGTCCCGAGATAAATGACCGAGTGCCCATGCTCCTCGCGGCCGACTTCGGGGGACCAGAAAATTTTCATAAAATCGCCCGGCAACGCCTCGGCAAAATCGTCGAAATTGACCCCGATCCCGAGCTCGTGGAACAGCCGTGCCGTGCCCGGACCGTTCGCATTCCAGCGGCCCCAGATTCCTTCGCCATCGCGTTGCCCGCGGATCATGAGCGCGTCGAGCGTTTCGTAGTTCAAATCGAGATCACCCTTTTCCCGCAAGGCCTCGATTGTCTTCATGAAAACGAGATAGGTCGCGCCCGAGCAGTAACTCGGCGACGCCGCGTCGGGCAGGATGAAGAATTTTCCCGATTCAAAATGCGCGGCCGACTGGAGCCGGATGGTGGCGGTGCGGGAGGCGGAATATTTCCCCCCGCTCGGCATCCCTTTGATCTGCTCGACGATGAGCGGATTGAGCGGACTGGGCGCGAGCTGGCCGAGCGATTCGTGGGCGCAAAAACCGATCAGCAGGATCGCGAGGAAGAGAAAACGCACATTCATCAATAGGAGAAAACCGGAGAGGAGCAAGAAAGCGGCCGGGAGTTGGCTTTCGCGCAAGATTATGTTAACCAGCGATCACATGCTGCGTTTCACGAAGATGAATGGCGCGGGCAACGATTTCGTCCTGCTCGATAATCGGATGGGCGACCTCGAGTTCACCCGCGAACAAATCGCGCTGCTCTGCGACCGTCACCGCGGCGTCGGGGCGGATGGCGTGCTTCTTCTGGAACGCCCGGCCGACGCGGCCGATTTCCGGATGCGCTATTACAACGCCGACGGCGGCGAGGCGGAGATGTGCGGCAACGGCGCGCGCTGCTTCGCCCGCTTTGCCGACCGGACCGCCGGTCCGTTCCAGCAACTGACTTTCGAAACGCCCGCCGGAGTAATCGGGGCCCGACTCGTGGGCGAACTCGTCACCCTGCAGATGAGTGAGCCTAACGATCTCCGGCTCGGGCTCGAGATCGGGATCAGCGGGGAGAAGATCCACGCCGATTATGTCGACAGCGGAGTCCCGCACGTCGTCGTGCCGGTGGCAAAAATTGAGGAGATCGAGGTCCGCACGGTGGGCGCGGCGCTGCGGCATCACCCGGAGTTCGCGCCCCGCGGAGCGAACGCCAATTTTAGCGAGAAGCGCGGCCCGCACCAGATCGCGATCCGGACCTACGAGCGCGGAGTGGAGGATGAAACCCTCGCCTGCGGCACCGGGGTGGTGGCGAGCGCGATTCTTTTCGCGGCTAATGAAAATGTCTCCGGACCGATCGACATCCTCGTCCGCGGCGGCGATACCCTGAGCGTCGATTTCACCCGCAACGGCGATCGTTTCACCAACGTCACCCTGACCGGGCCGGCTGATTTTGTCTTCGACGGCACGATCGAACTCTGAGCATGCTGGTCCTGGCCTAACGATTATGTTTAGCGGTACCTACACAGCGCTCGTCACTCCATTTAAAAACGACGAGATCGACGTCGAGGCGTTTGAGCGCCTGATCGAAAATCAAATCGCGGCCGGCATCACCGGTATCGTGCCGGTCGGAACGACGGGGGAATCTCCCACCCTGAGCTGCGGCGAACGTCACCGCGTGATCGAGCTGGCGGTGAAAGTGGCGAACGACCGTTGCCAGGTCATCGCCGGCACCGGCTCGAATTCGACCCGGGACGCCATTGCTCATACCAAGGCCGCGGAGGAAGTCGGAGTGGACGGCGCGCTCCTCGTCGCGCCTTATTACAACAAGCCGAGCCAGGAAGGGCTCTTTCAGCATTTTGCGGCGATCGCCCGCGAAACATCCCTCCAACTCGTGCTCTACAACATCCCGGGGCGCTGCGGAGTCGACATCGCGGCCGACACCGTCGTTAGGCTGGCGGAGCATTGTCCGAACATCGTCGCGATCAAGGAAGCGAGCGGCAGCGTCGACCGGGTGAGCGAACTGGTCTTGCGCTTGCCGAAAACTTTTACCGTCCTGAGCGGCGACGATTCCCTCACCCTGCCTTTTCTCGCAGTCGGCGCGGTCGGCGTGGTCAGCGTCGTCTCCAATCTTTTCCCGGCCGAAGTGGCCCGAATGGTAAACTTGTTTCTCGAAGGCAAAGTCGGGGAAGCCCGGGAGCTGCACCTGAAATTCTTTCCGCTTTTCAAGGACGCCTTCATCGAACCGAATCCGGTCCCGGCGAAAACCGCGCTCGCCTGGCGGGGCGCGATGGCGGCCGATTGCAGGCTCCCGCTCGTGGCGATGAGCAAGGCTAACGCGGAGCGGCTGCGCCAGACCCTCGCGCAGCTGGAAGCGTGAGCGCCCGGACGCGCGTTCTGCTCATCGGCGCGGGTGGCCGGATGGAAAAAGCCGTCTCGGCCGCGGCCGCGAAAGATGATCGCCTAACGATCACGGGAGTAATTGGACGCGGGGACGCGCTCGAGCCGGCGCTGGATGGTTGCGACGTCGTAATCGACTTCAGCCTGGCGGATGCGACGGAAACGGTCTGTCGCGCCTGCGTCGCGAAAGGCAAACCGCTCGTGCTCGGGACAACAGGACACAACGCCGTGCAAAAAGCCGCGATCGCTGCGGCTGCGAAACAGATTCCACTCGTTTACGCCGCGAATTTCAGTGTTGGGGTCAACGCCCTTTTTGCTCTGACCCGTCGCGCCGCCGAGTTGTTAGGCACGGAATTCGACGTCGAGGTGATCGAGCTGCATCACCGAACGAAAAAGGATGCACCGAGCGGGACGGCCAAGCGCCTGCTCGAGATTTTACAGGAGGAACGCGGGGCAGATGAAATTCCCGCCCACGCCGTGCGCGCCGGCGACATCGTCGGCGAGCACACCGTTCTCTTCGCCGGGCCGGGCGAACGCCTTGAGCTGACCCATCGCGCCGCGAGCCGCGAGACCTTTGCCGTCGGCGCCTTGCGGGCCGCGCGCTGGGTGGCCGGCCGGTCGGAAGGTCTCTACAGCATGGAAAATGTCCTTGGCTTGTAGGGCCGGCGCGTCACAAATTCCGGGGAGCACGGGCTGCCAGCCCGTTTGCATTTGGCTGCCAGCCAAATGCGTTTGCGCGCAGCGCAACCGACGGAGAACATTGTATTGCGAGCGAACCGGCGCGGTGACTTCCACCCGCTCTCTGCGCACCGCTCAGAGGCAGACTGCCTCTGAGAACGGGCTGGCAGCCCGTGCTCCCCGGAGAGGAAGGCGCGTTCGCGCGGTGCAACGATGAGAGCGGGCATCGCGCTCGGGGCTAACCTCGGAGATTGCGTCCGCAGCCTAACGACGGCGCGCACGCAGGTTTTTGCATTAGCGGATGCCGTCGAGCCTTTTCTTTCCTCTGCTCTCTACGAAACCGAGCCGGTCGATTGCGAAAGCGGCGCGGAAAAATTCCTCAACGCGGTGATTGAGATCGGGTATGACGGGCCCTCCCGCGCCCTCCTGGAGGAGTTGCGAAAAATCGAGCGCGCCCTCGGCCGCCCGGCCGAACACGAGCGCAATCGCTCGCGCACAATCGACCTCGACCTGCTCTACCATGGCGCGCGCACGATCGATGAAAGCGACCTGCAACTCCCGCATCCGCGGCTGCATCTGCGCGGCTTTGTCCTGCAGCCGCTGGCGGAAATTCGACCGAACCTTGTCCTGCCCGGACAGAGCAAAACCATCCACGAATTGTCCGAGGATTTGGCGCCTTCACCTTCGGTGGTGCGTTCCGCCCGGCAGTGGTAGTGTCGCGCACGATGGACGATTTCCGCGCCCGCAAAAGCCGTGGCGAACGCATCACGGCCCTGACCGCCTACGACTACCCAACGGCCCGTTTGCTCGACGAAAGCGGAATCGACATCATCCTCGTCGGCGACTCGTTAGGCATGGTCGTCCTCGGTTATGAGGACACAACCCAGGTAACCTTTGAGGAAATGCTGCATCACACCCGAGCGGCGGCGCGCGGGGTGAAGCGGGCGCTGCTCGTGGCCGATCTATCCATCGGAACCTACGACACCCCGGAGGAAGCAGTCGCGCATGCGCGGCGCCTGGTGGAAGCCGGCGCCCAAGCGGTGAAACTGGAAGGCGGGGTCAGCCACCTGCCGCAAATCGAGGCCATCGTTAGGGAAAACATTCCGCTCATGGCGCACATCGGCATGTTGCCGCAGAACGTGCGCCTGGAGGGCGGCTACAAGGTGAAAGGCCGCGGTGCAGCCGAGGCGGAGCGCTTGTTGCAGGATGCGCGCGCGGTTGAAGAGGCGGGGGCTTTTTCGGTCGTGCTCGAGATTGTGGCGGCGGACACCGCCCGGCAGATTACCGAGGCGATCAGCATTCCGACGATCGGGATCGGCTCGGGCGAACATTGCGACGGACAAATTCTCGTCACGCACGACCTGATCGGATTGTATCCGTGGTTCACACCGAAATTCGTCTCACCCGCGGTCCACGTGGCGGAGGAAATCCGCCGGGCCGCGCGGATTTTCATCGATCGGACCCGCGGGCCGGTTCGTTAGTTCGAAAAACGATTTTCGGTAGGACGAGACTCCGTCGAGCCTGGGAGGGGGCCCGGTCATGAATAGGAGGCCGTTCCCGGGCTCGACGGAGTCTCGCCCTACCGAGAGAGCGCTCGGCACGAAGTTTGACAAACGTTTTCGCGGGTCGTTTGTCTAACTCGCGATGAACGCCATTACTGCACGCACGTCCGAGCCGCTCCCTGTCTGGGCGGGCCGGAGCAAACAGCGCAACTGGCTCCTCGTCGGGCTCATTCTTTCTCTCGCGCTGCATGGGCTGCTTTGCCTCTTCTTTTATCGGACCGGATTCCAAGCCTCGGTCCCGCTGGGAGTGGGGAAACGCCCGCCACCGGCGTTCAAGGTGACGAGCGTGGATGCGTCGGCCAAACCGCTCGACCAGGCCGCGGCGAGTTCGGCGACGGAGGCGGCAAAACCGAATCCGGACAAAACGGATGTGCAGTTGCCGGACGATCAAAAATCTTTCGACGCACTCCTGCAGGAAGTGCATTCGACCGCCGCGATGCCGGATGACACGCGCGACGTCCTGCCGGACAAACCGCAG
>JBKJNW010000154.1:0-12282 GCA_046593335.1 Chthoniobacterales bacterium
ATCGGCATGGCCACTTCACCCAGTTCCGGCAGAGACGTCTTTTCCCTGAGCACGCCCGATCCCGCGCTTTGGACGCTCTACATCCTGCGCGCATTGATGACCGGCCCGGGCCTGATCGTTCTCCTGCCCTACCTTTACTTTCGCTATCACACCCTGCGCTACACCTTCGATGAGGAAGGGATCCACATGCGCGTCGGCATTCTCTTCCGGCGGGAGGTCAATCTCACTTACGCGCGGATTCAGGACATTCATCTCCGCTCGGGCGTGCTCCAGCGCTGGCTCGGGTTGGCCGATATCCAGATTCAAACCGCCTCCGGCTCCTCCGACGCGGAGCTGGTGATCGAAGGGTTCAAGGAATACGAGGCGATCCGTGATTTTCTTTACACCCGGATGCGGGGTTATCAGCCCGTGAACGGCCGTGGCACGGAGCAGATCGCGTCCGCGCCCGGCACAGATTCCAATGCGGAAATGGTGGCGCTTCTGCAAACGATCCGCGACGAGCTGCGCCAAACCCGGGAGGCGTTAGGCAAGCGCCCGCCCTCCGCGCATGTTTAAAAATCTCCGTGCCTGGTTCGAACGGGTGCTGCGCATCCCGGGCGATCCCGAGCCGCCGCCGGGGGACGAGGCCCGCACCCAGAGCTTCCGGGCCGCGCCTAACTATTACCGGTATCTCCTCGGCGTTTGGTTGCTCAAAACCCTTGGGGTGTTGTTTGTCCTTATCCCGATGGAAATCGGGCCTTTCTTTGGCTTTTTCCAATTGAAGCACGATGAGATATTGCGAGCGTATGTGCTCGGGCTGCCTCAGATGATCATCCTGGCGGCTTTGCTGGGCCGGCTTTTCTCACTTGCACTCGTTAGGCTGGATTTCGAGAAGCGCTGGTATTTCGTGACCGATCGCAGCCTGCGCTTGCGCGAAGGCATCCTCAACGTGCGCGAGATGACGATTACCTTCGCCAACATCCAGAACATCTCCATCTCGCAAGGCCCGCTCCAGCGTCTGCTCGGGATCGCCGATCTGCGGGTCGACATGGCCGGCGGCGCGAGCCCATCCCGTAAGGAGCACAAAGGAAAGGCCGAAAGTTTGCACACCGCGTTTTTCCGCGGGGTCGACAATGCGAACGCGATTCGCGAGTTGATCCAGAAAAGGCTGCGCGAACTGAAGGATTCCGGGCTGGGCGATCACGAGGAACTGAAGGCTTTGCCGGCGAGATCGGCTGACGATTTGCTCACTGCGCTCCGGGCGGTTGCCGCCGAAGCAAGCGCGCTGCGCCAGACCGCAGCGTGAATGTGGGAGGGGCCTTTGCGCCCCGATGGTTGCGGCGTCTTCCCTGATCGGGGCACAGAAGCCCCTCCCACATTTCGCGAAGCCAGATGGCGACCATGAGCTCCGCATATCTCCCGATGACCTTGCCTAACGAGCTGGCGAGAATGCTCTGGAGCCGCAGGTCGCCGGCGGAAGCAGCGCCCCCGACGCTGGCATTGGAAGCAATCGGCGATGATCGCTCTATCGTGCCGGAAAAGACCGCCGAGGCGAGGGAAACGGCGCTGGTGTGACTTCCGCCGAAGCTATGGCCGAACAGACGCCTTGCCGACTAACGACTACCTGTATGAAGCCAAGTTGCTGCGACCACGCCCGGTGGCGAATTCACTGCACGAGATAAACCTCCACCAAAGCCACACCGGTTGTGTTTCCCTTCCCACGTACGATCGCGGTGTAGGCGCCCGAAATGACGGATTCCAGGATAGCCGATTCGCGGTCGTCGCTTGGTGCGAGCTGTGCAGCGTCAATCTCCGCCGCCTGCGAATCTTTCCAGTCATCGTTGAAGGCGATCAGGACGCCGTTCTCATCGTGCAGTTCCAGGGTCGGATCTTGCAGGGAATCCGCGACGCCGAAGTTGCCTAACGACGGTCCGATTGCCCGCACCACGATAACGCTAACGACCGTGCCGCTTCCGAGCTGTTTCGGACCGACAATAATTCCTCCTATCATTACGTTATCACCAAGATCAACAAAGCCGCGGGTGCTGAGATTGGACATTTGCGAATCGACCGGCTGATCGAGGTCGTAGGCTTCTACCAAACCGACACCGGTAGTGTTGTCCTTTCCGTGCAGAACCGCGGTGTAGGCGCCAGGAGCGATCGACTCTACGATGGCAGATTCAAGGTCGTTTGTTGGCATGAGCCCGGTCGCTTCGATCTCCCCTTGTTGAGTCTCTTTCCAGTTATCGTTGGTGACTACGGAACCGTCGGGTGCGTGCAGTTCCAGAGTGGGATCGGCAAGCGCACCTGGCACCGCGAAAGCACTGAGGGACGGGCCGATCGCGCGCACAATGACCTTTTTCGGGCTAAGACCCGTGACGATGAACCCGCCGATCGGCACGCTGTCACCGCTCAGAACCTGCATTCGCGTGGAGATATTGAGCAGTTTGGTCCTGAAGGCCGGCGAGAACTCGGAGGTATTACTCGCCGGATCGGTCGCGGTCGCCGTGAATGCGACAGTGGCGGGCGTCCCTGGGGTGCCAAGTGTGACGTTGTAGGAAGCATCGCCGCTCGGATCGGTCGTCACATCGGTTGAACCGAGGAAAAACTCGCCTTGCCGAACCCGCTTCGGTCCGCGACAGCATTACCGAAAAATTCGAGCCGAAAAACGGTGCTCGGCTTGCTCTGCAATGAACCCGTAAGTGTGACGGTCGGAAAACTGTTGGCAACCGTGCTGATGACCGGGAAGTTCTGCAACTCGTTAAATCCATCGTCGCCGTCGCCGGTATCATTCAACGTAGGTCCCTCGGGGAGCCAATCGATCCCCAGATCTCCGTTGCCGAAAATCGAGTTACCCAGGATGGCGTTACCGGTGCCGGCGGATGCTTCACCTACCACGCCGCGGATGTCATTGAAGGCAATGACATTGCCGGCGCCCGCTACAGTGCCGCCGACAAGGTTGTTGTTTGCCTTGCCGACAGCCACGAAACCGACTCCCTGGAGATTGCCCAGAGAACCGCGCCCATCGCGCTGCGTGCCAATAAAGTTGCCTTGAATGATGTTGCCGGCAGTGGCCACAAATAACGCGACGTTACCATTGCCAGAGATAACGTTGCGCGCGGCCGGCGCAGTGCCGCCGATCAGGTTATCGTTTGACCCGCTTTCGATGTTGATTGCGTTATCCTCGTTACCCAGAGAGGTCGTGCCGCTGGCGTCCGTGCCCAAAAAGTTTCCTTCAATCACGTTGTCGCTGCCACTGTTCAACGCGATCGCATTACCTGCGCTTCCGCTGGCGCCAGTGAAACGGTTGATGATCAGCCCACGCACAGTGCTGCTGCCTGCCGTGATCGTTAGCCCGTTCGCGTCACCGGCATTGGCCCCACTGATTTCGATCATCAGCACCGCGTCGTCGCCGGTGGTCTGCGTATTCGCTGCGCTCCCGGGTTGCGTATAGCCGTCGATCATAACCGGATCCGTGATCGTCGGCAGGGCGGCCAGCGCTGCAATCGTGTGAACATCAGCGCCCGCGATGTCAAAGGTGATCGTATCGGTTCCGTAGATGCCAACTGCCACAAAGTCCGCGTTGACGTTCGCATTGTTGTTTGCCGACGTGATCGCCTCCCGCAAAGTGACCAGACCATCCACCGCGATCGTGTCTCCCGTGTCAGTGACCGCGATGCTGGCCGCTTCCGTTATCGGCGCCATCGCGGTAAGCGCAAGCAGACAACCACAGAACTTTGCGAAGATCCGCGTGTGGGAAGCTAGTCCCTTACCTGACGGGGTTTTCGTAGGGGATCTCCTGCATCTGAGCTTGCGGATAGTCCCGCTTTGTAAACGACTACGCACCCCGGGATCCATCGGATCAAGACAATTCATCGTGCACGATAAAAGGCGGACCCTTATTTAGTCGTTACGCGCTGCCGCTAGTGGCGCTGGAGTGCCTGCGGTTTCGAGCTTCCGGCCGTGCTGCTAGTTCAATGACGTCAGCTCGTCCTGGTCTTGGTCGTGTCGATCTGCTCGCTCACTCTTCTGCTCTCCGCGTGGATCATTTTAGCAACTCAGCAACCAAAAATCCCGCGTAAGTCCCGATGGCGTTCCCTAACGAACCGGCGAGAATGCCCGGCAAACGCAGATCACCCCGCCCGATCGCCGTCGCCAGGACGCCGGCGGAGGTCGCGCCCCCGACGTTGGCATTGGAAGCCACCGCGATGATCGCCCAATCCTGCCGGAATAGAGCGCCAAACAGGAAGATGACGAGGGCGTGCACGCCGACGATGATTGTGACCCAGGCGAGCAGAATTCCGGCGACGGCGCCGTTTGCGATCAGCGCGGCCAGATCGCAATAGGCGCCGACGACCGCGAGGAAAAGGAGGACGGTAAAATAGCCGAGCAACCTGGCCCCGCGCAGTCTTTGCACGACGCGCATCTGGGCGAGGAGGAGGGCAATTGTGGTGAGGGTAAGGATGTAGGGAAGTGCCGGCAGATAAAGGCTGAGCGCCTGCGAAAAGAACAAGCTGCCGAGTCCGAGCGCGAGGAGTAGGGAGAGGTCGGTCACGCGCACTGCTTCCTCGATGTCGATTTCCGGGGCGACCGCGACTTCTCCGCTTCTCGCCAAAGCAGTCGTCCCGCGCGGCCAGAGGCTTTGCAATAGCCGCGGGAGCAGGAGGGTGGCCACGATCCAGATCGTGGTGATGATATTGTCCGCGGCATTGATCGCAGCGAACAGAGTTCCGCTCTTGGTCATCCCGTATTGCAGCGCGACAGCGTTGAGATTCACGCTCCCGCCGGTGTAGGTGCCGGTAAACATCCCCGCGACCGCGAAGGCTTTTTCGACTCCGTGCTGCTGCGGGGCGAGGAGATAATACCCGACCAGTGCGCCCGCCATGGTGCCGGCCGCGCCGATTCCAAAAAGAATGAGCATCGGTAGCCCGGCTTTACGCAGGTCCTTCAACTTGACGTCGAGAAGGAGGAAGAAAATCGCGAGCGGCGCGATGTAATTGAAGATGCCGTCGTAAAGCGCCGGGGCGTTTGAGGACGAAGGCAGCAGGCGCAGGTTCGCGAGCACGGCGGCGGCGAGAATCACGATCAGCGCTGACCCGAGGAAGCTGAAAAACTTCCGGCGTGAGAGCCACTCCGCGAAAGCGATCAGCAAGCACAGGACCGCGGCAACATAAAGAGGTTCGACGACGAAGGACATGAGGCGGTTCTGTAAAGTGCTCGGCCTTGATCTTCGATATTGTGGCGCTTGGCAAACTAAACCGCAGAATCTCCTTGTTCTTCGCAGGGGCAGCTCGCTAAATGCGACCGCGTGCTCTTCAATTCGCTGACCTTCGTCGTCTTTTTCTTCGTGGTGGTGAGCGCGTATTGGTCGATGCGCTCCTGGCCGGCGCGGAAGAACCTGCTCGTGGTCGCGAGCTACACCTTCTACGGCGCATGGAATCCGCCTTTTGCCGCGCTCCTCTTCGGCACGACCGCAATGGATTTTTACCTCGGCCGGATCATGGGCAAAGAGGAGCGCCCGGAAGCGCGCAAGGTCTGGCTCGTGATCAGCGTCATGGTCAACCTGAGCATGCTCGGGTTTTTCAAGTACGGGAACTTTCTGCTCGAAAATTTCCAGTGGGTCCTGTCGCGCGGCGGGATCGCCTACAACCCGCCCCGGCTCGATCTTTTTCTCCCGATTGGCATCTCGTTCTACACCTTCCACTCGCTCTCCTACACCCTCGATATTTATCGGGGAGTTCTGCAGCCGACGCGTTCCTTGCGCGATTTCGTCCTCGCGGTCTCCTTCTTCCCGCAGTTGGTAGCGGGGCCGATTGTGCGCGCGGGCGATTTCCTGCCGCAACTGGAGGCGCCGCCCCAGCCGCAAGAGGGCCGTTTCTTCTGGGGACTGCTCTTAATGACGTTAGGGCTTTTCGAAAAAGTCGTGCTCGCCGACACGCTCCTCGCCGGTTCGGCCGATACCATCTTTGCCTACGGCGGTCCGCTCATCGCGCTTGATTCCTGGGCCGGCGTGTTGGCTTTCGCGGGCCAGATCTTTTTCGATTTCGCCGGTTATTCCATCTGCGCGATCGGAGCGGCGCTTTGTCTCGGGTTCCACTTGAAGGACAACTTCCGCTTTCCCTACGCCGCGATCGGGTTCTCGGATTTCTGGCGTCGCTGGCACATCTCGCTCTCCACTTTCCTGCGCGATTATCTTTACATCCCGATTGGCGGGAACCGGGCCGGCGCTGCGCGCGCCATGATCAATCTCATGATCGTGATGTTCATCGGCGGCCTCTGGCACGGCGCGGCTTGGACCTTTGTTGTCTGGGGACTGCTGCACGGCGCCTACCTCGCGCTCGAGCGGCTCGTCAAAGTCTCGTTAGGCGAGTCCAGCTGGGCCGATAACTTACCGGTCAAGCTGCTCCTCGGTCTCGGGACTTATTTCGCGGTCTGTGTCGCGTGGGTTTTCTTCCGGGCCCCGGATTTCACCGTGGCCTGGCGAATTTTGACCGGAATGTTCGGGGGTCATCCGAACGGAGACGCCCTCCTCAGCACGCGCGAGCTTTTGCAGATCGGACTCGTTAGTCTCGGCATGTTGGCGGTCCATTGGTCGCTTCGCGACACGACGATCGAGGCGGTTGTCACGCGCTTGCCGGTCTGGGCGGTAACCGGGATCTGGACCTTGATGGCCGCGGCCATCCTCCTGACGCAGGGAAACAGCAATGCCTTCATCTACTTCCAATTTTAAGCGGGTGATCCCGGCGCGGCCCTGGCGCGGGATCACGGTCAGCGTGGTGATGATTTTAGTGGTGGCGGCGGGCGCCTGGGAATTTTATTGCCGCTCGTTAGGCTACGCGCCGACCCTGAACGACAGCGAGGATCTTTGGGCCAGCGTCCGGCGGAAGGTCGCGCCCGAGTCGATCGTCATCATCGGCGATTCGCGCGCCATTTTTGATCTCGATCTCGACGGCCTCGAGCGTGCGCTCGGGCAACGTCCGCTCCAGCTCGGCCAGCCGGGGAGCTGTGCCTATCCGGTCCTGCACGATCTTGCGAAGGAGACACGGTTTCATGGCACAATCATTTGCAGCATCGTGCCGCGCCTTTTCTTCGCACCGCCGCAGGCGCCGCCCTATGGGGTCGCACAAAAAGCGCTCCAGCGTTACCACGACCAAACTTACTCCCGCCGGCTCAGCCTGTTGCTCTCGATGCCGCTGGAAGAACACGTCGCGTCCTTGAAACAGGATGATCTCACTTTGAGCGAATTGCTGGACGACCTGCCGATTCCGAATCGCCGCAAGGCGCTGGTGCCGCCGAAGTTTCCGCCCTACTTCGCTTCGCTTGATCGTGAGCGGCGAGCTCGCATGATCGAGCGCTGCGCGCAAGCAGGGCCTTTGCAGACGCGGGTCAAGACTGGCTGGATTCCTCTCTTTAGTCCGCCGCCGCCGCCGACCTTTATCCCGCACGACGTCTTCATGGACTCGATGAAGCGCATGGTGGAAAATCGCTTCCGCGATATCAGGTCCGACGTCGACCGATTGCGCGCGCGGGGCGCGAAAGTGGTGTTTCTTCGCCTGCCGGTGACGCAGGACTTGAAAGCGCTCGAGGATCGGCTTACCCCGCGCGCTCCGACCTGGGATCGTCTCCTCCGGGAAACGGGCGCGCCCGGGATTCACTTTGAAGATTATCCCGAGTTGGCCGATTTCAGCTGTCCCGAGTGGTCGCACTTGTCGGCCGGCGATTCGGTCGAGTTCACCCGACGCCTCGCGCCGCACCTCCGCTCCATCCTTGGCCGGGGATCGGTTGCGTCTTCCCGCTCACGCATTGCCGCGGTCATCCGTGAGAAAGAAATTTTCGCCCGGGCGCAGCTGCGGCGCGAGTAATCGCACCGGTTAGGTTGGCACGGTGCGCTCCCCGGCTCATACTGGCCCCATGGAACGGGCCAATGTGAGTCGCGCGACTTTTCGCACAAGCTTTGTCCTCCTCCTCGTCCTCGCGGTCACGATTCTCTTTCTCCTGGTCACCTGGCCATTCCTGAAACCGCTCCTCCTCGGGGCCTTGCTCGCTGGTTTATTCCACCCGCTCTTTCGCTGGATGACACGGCTGTTGCGGGGACGGGAGTCGCTCGCGGCGGCGCTGACTCTCGTGCTCCTCTTTCTCCTGGTGGCGGGTCCGATCAGCGCCTTCATCGGGGTGGTGGTGAAACAGGCGATCGGGATCAGCAACGATGCCCTCCCTTGGGTCAAGGAGCACCTCGGGTCGGCCACCGCTTTCAATGCGCACGACTGGCTGGTGCAGCGTTTTCCTTCGCTCGCCCCTTACGTTCCGCAGCAGGAACAGATCACTGATGGCGCGGCCAAGGTGGCGAAAGCGGCCGGCGCCTTCCTCGTCGCGGGCGCGACTCAGATCACCGCCGGGACCGCTACCTTTTTGCTCAATCTTTTC
Organism: Chthoniobacterales bacterium; assembly: GCA_046593335.1. Lineage (GTDB taxonomy): Bacteria > Verrucomicrobiota > Verrucomicrobiia > Chthoniobacterales > UBA10450 > Palsa-1392. Next base: position 8,404 of record JBKJNW010000154.1, read on the forward strand.
GTCATGCTCTACGCGATGTTTTTCTTCATGCGCGACGGGCACGTTATCTTGGAGGAAATTTTTTACTACGTCCCGCTCGATCATGAAGACGAGGTGCGGTTGCTGGAACGGCTCAGCTCGGTCACGCGGGCGACGATCAAGGGCACGCTCGTCATCGGCATCATCCAGGGCGCGCTGGCCGGGATCGGATTTTGGGTGGCGGGACTGGAGGGGGCGGCCTTTTGGGGAACGATCATGGCCGTGCTCTCCGTCGTGCCTGGGATCGGCGCGGCCCTGATCTGGGTGCCGGCGGTCATTTATCTCTTCATCGTCGGTAAAACCCTGACCGCACTTCTTCTCCTCGCCTGGTGTGCGGCGGTGGTCGGCACGATCGACAATGTGCTGCGTCCACGCCTGGTCGGGAAAGATGCGAAGATGCCCGACCTGCTCATTTTGGTCGGAACGTTAGGCGGATTGTTTCTCTTCGGGCCGATCGGGTTTATCGTGGGACCGCTGGTCTGTGGTTTGTTTCTGACGGTCTGGGACATTTACGGCACGACCTTCAAAGAGATCCTGCCGCCGGTGCGGAGTTTCACTTCCGGGAGATTAAAAGAAGCCGACGTCAACCTGAAGCCGGGCGCTTAGTGCGCGAGCAAGATCGTGAAAATATGAGTTCAACCGCACCCATCGACTTTATCGGCATCGGCGCACCGAAGTGCGGCACGACCTGGATTTCGGCGCAGCTCGATGCCCATCCGCAGATCATGTTTGCGCCGGACAAGGAGGTTTATTATTTCGCCGACACCGTCCTGCGCCGGATGGCGGGAAAAGAATTACGCTGCTTCGAGCGCGGCGAAGCCTGGTATCACGAACAATTCCCCGCTGCGCCCGGCGCGCTTTCCATTCGCGGCGAATTTTGCCCCTCTTATCTTTACTCGGAGGACGCGGCGGAGCGGATCGCAACCTACCGATCTGACATCAAGCTTCTTCTCTGCCTGCGGCCGCCGGTGGAAATGATTTACTCCTGGTATTGGTACAACCGGAACGCGGTGGTGGCCTCCCTGCCGCCGACCTTCGCGGCGATGATGGAGGATCCCTTCCTGCGCGACATCGGTTGCTACGCGCGCCACCTCCGGCCCTACCTCGAGCGTTTCCCGGCGGAGAATTTTCTCGTCGTGCAATTCGACGCCATTCGACGCGCGCCCGATGAAGTTCGCCGCCGCACCTATGAGTTTCTCAATGTTGCGACCGACTTCAAACCGCCGATCTCGGAGGAAGGAAAGAACGCCGCGCGCGCTCCACGTTTTCCAGCGCTGCAATCCGGCGCCCAGAGTCTCTACAAAGGCGTCTCGGCGCTGCCGGGTGTCGGCGCCATCCTGAAATCACCGGCCGTGGCCAAGAGGCTGCAAGACGTCTATCACCGGTTCAACAGCAAGGCACAAAAATACGCGCCGCTCACCGCGGAAGATCGGGCGAAATGGGAGGATTGCTACGCGGACGATCAGGCGGAGCTTTCTCGCCTGCTGCAGGGCCTTGAAGTCATCGCTTGAGTCGCGTTTGGACTATTCCTGTTCGTTAGGCAAAACCGGTAGGGCAGACCATTCCACGTCGGCGGATTTCAGAGGTAATGAAACTCGCGCGCCTTTTGCAGGGCGTTTTGTAAGAGATTGATTTTGGTTCCACCAAAAACGGATGGCGTGGAAGCCAGAGCGAGCGCTTCTTCCCGCGCCGATGCGCTCGCGGCTAGAGGGCGAGGCTGCCCTGCTCCGCGCTCGAGGTCGCTGTCACGCCGGCGATTTCTTTTACCAAATCATCGAGTTTGGCGACGTAGTAGTCCGTGTTCTCGTCGCGAGCGGCCGGGTCGAAATCGCTGGCTAGCTTGGCCGCTTCGTAGTCGGCGACCTTCTTCGGCATCCCTTTGATGTGGTAGCTGATTTAGTCGCCGAGTTTGTAGGCTCGACCGCTCGCCAGGGCCAGCTCGTAGGCGGCCGCGCGTTTACGGCCAGCTCCTGCAATCTTTTGCCGATACTTCTCCAAGGAATCCTGCAGCGTGTCGATTTTCATCAGCATCTCAGCGTTCAGTTCGACGAGATATCGTTTTAAAGTCCCGAAAAGTATCCACTGCGCCCAGCGCGAGCGCCGCGTATGCTGCGCCGCCTTCTGAAGGCATCTGATGGAACCATTCGTCGAAGAGATCGAGACCTACGCGCAGGACATCGTGGATACGGTGCGCGAGCCGCTGCTGATGCTCGACACCACGTTGCGCGTCCGCAGCGCTAACCGCGCCTTCTACCAGACGTTCCAAGTCTCTTCCGAAGAAACAGAGAACCGGCTGATCTACGAGTTGGGGAACGGCCAGTGGGACATCCCCGCGTTGCGAACACTCCTCGAGGACGTAATCCCCACGAGCTCCGTTTTTAACGACTTCGAGCTGGAGCACACTTTTCCGGTGATCGGCCGTCGCGTTATGCTGCTCAATGGCCGCAAGCTGCGCGCGGGCAGCCATGCGGAATTGCTCGTGCTCGCGATGGAAGATGTGACGGAGCGCCGGCGCTCGGAGGCGGATCTGAAGGCGATCGAAACCTACGCGCAAAACATTGTGGATACCGTGCGCGAGCCGCTCTTGATTCTCGATACCACGCTGCGCGTTCGATCGGGTAACCGCGCCTTTTACCAAGCCTTTCAGGTCTCTGCCAAAGAGACCGAGAACCAGCTGATCTACGAGCTGGGTAATGGCCAGTGGGACATCCCCAGCCTGCGAACTCTTCTCGAAGACATTGTGCCGAAAAGCTCCGTCTTCAATGACTTCGAGCTGGAGCATACCTTCCCTGTGATCGGGCGCCGCGTGATGCTGTTGAACGCGCGCAAGCTGGAGGCGGGGCATCACGGGGAGCTGCTCGTCCTGGCGATGGAAGACGTCACCGCGCGCAAACGGGCGGAAGAAGCGCTCCTCAAAGCCGGGGCATTGCAGAGCGCGATTTTCAATAGCGCCAACTTCTCGAGCATCGCGACTGATGAGAAGGGCGTGATTCAGATTTTCAACGTCGGCGCGGAGCGCATGCTCGGCTACACGGCTGGCGAAGTGATGAACAAGATCACCCCGGCTGATATCTCTGATCCGCAGGAAGTGATTGCGCGCGCCAAAGCCTTGAGTGCCGAGCTCGGAACGCGGATCGCGCCGGGCTTTGAAGCGTTGGTGTTCAAGGCCTCGCGCGGGATCGAGGACATCTACGAGCTGACTTATATCCGGAAGGATGAGAGCCGTTTTTCGGCGATCGTGTCGGTCACGGCGCTGCGGGACGATCTGGGGGAGATCATCGGTTATCTTTTGATTGGGACCGATAACACGGCGCGAAAGCAAGTCGAAGCCGAGCGGCTGCTGCTCGATCAACGGGTGCGCGACCAGCAGTTCTACACCCGCTCGCTGATTGAATCGAACATCGACGCGCTGATCACGACCGATCCGCGCGGCATCATCACGGACGTAAACAAGCAGATGGAAGCGCTCACCGGATGCACCCGCGACGAGCTGATCGGCGCGCCGTTCAAGGGCTATTTCACCGATCCGGACCGCGCGGAAGCGGGTATCAAGCTGGTCCTGGGCGAAGGCAAGGTGAGCGACTACGAGCTGACGGCGCGCGCCCGCGACGGCAAGGAAACGGTCGTCTCGTATAACGCGAGCACGTTTCACGATCGCGATCGAAAACTGCAGGGAGTATTTGCGGCGGCGCGCGATGTGACAGAGCGCAAGCGCTACGAGGAATCTCTGCAGCAGGCGAACCGCGCGAAGAGCGCCTTTCTCGCGAACATGAGCCATGAGCTGCGCACGCCGCTCAACGCCATCATGGGCTACTCCGAGATGCTGCAGGAAGAGGCGGTCGAGCGAAAGCTGGATGGCTT
>JBKJNW010000216.1:0-2895 GCA_046593335.1 Chthoniobacterales bacterium
CTGCGCGCTCGAGATTTCTGAAGCGCTGCAAAAGCATCCCGAACTTTCGGTGCGGATGGGCATTCACAGCGGAGCGGTCAGCGAGGTGACCGATGTGAACGGACGCACCAACCTCGCCGGCGCCGGGATTAACATGGCGCAGCGGGTGATGGATTGCGGCGACGCGGGGCACATCCTCCTCTCGCAACACGTGGCCGATGATCTGATGGGATTTCGGCAATGGGCGCCGCGGCTGCACGACCTCGGCGAATGCGAAGTGAAGCACGGCGTGCGGCTGCACCTGGTGAATCTCTACGCCGATCCGTTAGGCAATTCGACCCTGCCGAAGAAATTCGCGAGTGCGAAATCAGCCCAACGCCGGAGCAAAGGCGGATTGATCGCCGCGCTCGCACTCGTCGCGCTCCTCGCGGCCGGCGCTGTTTGGTATTTCGCGTCCCATCGAACGGCGACGCCGAACGCTGCCATTGCCGATAAATCCATCGCGGTTCTTCCATTTGAAAATCTGAGCAGCGACAAGGAGAACGCCTACTTCGCGGATGGCGTGCAGGATGAAATCCTCACCAACCTCGCCAAAATCGCGGATCTCAAGGTCATCAGCCGCACGTCGGTGATGCAGTATAAGACCGGGGCGCAACGCAACCTCCGCGAGATCGCACAGCAACTCGGGGTGGCTCACGTGTTGGAAGGCAGTGTGCAGCGGGCCGGCGGGAAGGTGCGAGTGAATGCGCAGCTGATCGAGGCGCGGACGGACAAACATCTCTGGGCCAAGACCTACGATCGAGAGGTCGCCGATGTTTTTGCGATCGAGACCGAGCTGGCGCAATCGATCGCGAACGAGCTGCAAGCCAAACTTTCGCCGAGTGAAAAATCGTTGATCGAAGAACAGCCGACGCAGGATCTTGCCGCTTACGATCTCTATGTGCGTGCGAGGCCTTTGATCGAAGAGTTTAGATCCGCAAGTAATCCGAAGCTCCTTCTCCAGGCGGAGGACTTGCTTAGCAAGGCGATCGCGCGCGACCCCAGTTTTTTCCTGGCCTATTGCTGGTTAGCCCGCGCGCACGATGACTTATACTTCAATGATGTCGACCACACGCCCGCTCGCCTCGCCCTGGCAAAGTCCGCCATCGATTCCGCTTTCCGACTGAAACCCGATTCCGGCGAAGCGCACCTGGCCCTGGCCATGCATTTCTACTGGGGTTACTTCGATTTCGATCACGCCCGGGCGGAACTGGAGAACGCTCGACGCACATTGCCTAACAACGCGCGCATTTTCCAGGTAACCGCGTTGATTGATCGCCGGCAGGGTCGCTGGTCTGAGGCGGTGCGCAATATGGAGCATGCCAGTGAGCTCGATCCGCAGAATCTGACCATCGTTAACGCCGTGGCCGACTTTTATTTTCTCACGCGAAACTACGAGCAGACAAGGCCGGCTCTGGAGCGTGTGCTCGCGCTCAAACCAGACCATATGGCTGCGAGGTTGGAATTTGGGGGTGAGCTTGAAATGCATTGGCGCGGCCAAACTGAGAGATGGCACGCTACGATTGAGAAGACTCTGGCCGCCGATCCAGCCGCCGCGGAGGATGAGGAGGTGAAGAGCGCGCGATTCACTTGCGCTTTATACGAACGCGACTTTGCCGCCGCGGAACGTGCGGCGACCGCGCTTCCCGAGAAAAGTTTCGAGGACGGGCTCGGCCGGGTTTTTTGGGAAGGAGTAGTTGCTCGCGCCAAGGGAGACGCGGCTGCGGCGCGCGACTTCTTTACCCGCGCCCGTGCCGAGGTGGAAGAAGCGCTCCGGCTGCGGCCCGACAAGCCTGATCTGATTGTCAGCCTGGGTGTAATTGATGCGGGGCTGGGCCGAAAAGAAGAGGCGTTGCGCGAAGGGCGCCGGGCGGTGGACCTTATGCCAATTGCCCAGCATCCACTCGATGGGTTGAGTGTTCTGCACTCTTTCGCCTGGATTTACGCGTGGACTGGCGAGCGCGAACTCGCGATCGAGCAACTCGATATCCTGGCAAAACTTCCCGGAGGAATAACTTATGGCCAACTCCGTTTGAGCCCGGCGTGGGATTCTCTCCGCGGCGATCCGCGCTTCGAGAAAATTGTCGCCTCGCTCGCGCCGAAGAATTGACCATGGCGTTTGTTGCTCGTGCGAAGTAGAACCAACCCATGCCCGACGAGCTGAAGCCAAAGGTTCGCCTAGAAATAGCGCACGTTCTCTTCCTCGACATCGTCGGCTATTCGAAGTTGCTCATCAGCGAGCAGAGCGGCCGGCTCCAGAAACTGAAGGACATCGTCTGGGCGACCGAGCAGTTCAAAGCCGCGCAGGCGAAAGGCAAGCTCCTCCGTTTACCGACCGGTGATGGGGGCGCGTTGGTTTTTCGCACCAGCCCGGAAGCTCCGGTGCTCTGCGCGCAGGAGATTAGCCGGGCGCTAAAGCTTCATCCGGAGTTGTCCGTGCGCATGGGCATCCACAGCGGCCCGGTCAACGAAGTCACAGACCTGAACGAACAAGCCAATATGGCCGGCGCCGGCATCAACATCGCGCAGCGGGTGATGGATTGCGGCGATGCCGGCTACATTCTGCTTTCCAAGCGCGTCGCCGACGACATCGATGACTACTCCCAATGGCGTCCCCATCTGCATGACCTGGACGATTGCGAAGTAAAACATGATGTTCGCCTTCACCTCTTCAATCTTTATGGCGACGACTTCGGTAACCCGGCCACGCCGGGGAAACTCCAGCCCGTTGTCGAGGAAAAAGCGGCGTCAGATCACGCCCCCACGGCGACCGCGCCGAAGCCGACGCCGCCCTGAAAAAACTGATCGACGAAAACGGCGACGACTCCGCCGTCCAGATCGCCACGGTCTATGCGCTGCGGCAGGAACCGGACAAGA
>JBKJNW010000100.1:0-19147 GCA_046593335.1 Chthoniobacterales bacterium
CGGACCTGGCTCGGCGGGGACATCCGCTACGGGCACGGGTCGGACGGTGTGGAAAAACCGGGCGGCGTGCTCGTGTCGGACGACGACGCGGATGGCGACGTGCACACGCGCGACCTCGAGCGGCCGCTGGCCGCGGTGCAGATGGGGCTCATTTACGTCAACCCGGAAGGTCCCGACGGGAATCCCGATCCGCTCCTCTCCGCGATCGACATTCGCGAGACCTTCAAGCGCATGGCGATGAATGACGAGGAGACCGTCGCGTTGATCGCGGGCGGTCACACGTTCGGCAAAACGCACGGGGCGGCGGAGTCGACCCACGTGGCCGACGAGCCGGAAGGGGCCGGCCTTGAGGCGCAGGGTTTCGGCTGGAAGAACAGCTTCGGCGCGGGCAAAGGTGCGGACGCGATCACGAGCGGCCTCGAAGTGACATGGACGAGCACGCCGACGCAGTGGGGCAACGGTTACTTCGAGAACCTCTTTAAGTTTGACTGGGAACTGACGAAGAGCCCCGGTGGCGCGCATCAGTGGAAGCCGAAGGATGGCGCCGGCGAAGGCACTGTCCCGCACGCGCACGATCCGAATAAGAAGATCGCGCCGGCGATGCTCACGACCGACCTCGCCCTGCGGTTCGACCCGGTTTACGAGAAGATTTCGCGGCGTTACATGGAGAACCCGGCGGAGTTCGCGGACGCGTTTGCGCGGGCGTGGTTCAAGCTGACGCATCGCGACATGGGCCCGCGCGCCCGTTATCTCGGGCCGGACGTTCCGAAAGAGGAACTGCTTTGGCAGGATCCGATTCCGGCGGTCGATCATCCGTTGATCGATGCGCAGGATATCGCCTCGCTGAAGAGCAAGATCCTGGCGGCGGGTCGGCCGATTTCGCAGTTGGTCTCGACGGCGTGGGCTTCGGCTTCGACCTTCCGCGGCTCCGATAAACGCGGCGGCGCGAACGGCGCGCGCATTCGTCTAGCACCGCAGAAGGATTGGGAAGTGAATCAACCGGCCCAGCTCGCGAAGGTCTTGCAGACGCTGGAAGGAATTCAGAAAGACTTCAACAGCGCGGCGACTGGCGGAAAGAAAGTCTCGCTGGCTGATCTGATCGTGCTGGCCGGTTGCGCGGGCGTGGAGCGGGCAGCGAAGACCGCCGGGCACGACGTGACGGCACCGTTTGCTCCGGGCCGGATGGATGCTTCGCAGGAGCAGACCGACATCGAAGCCTTCGAACCGCTCGAGCCGATCGCCGACGGATTCCGCAATTACGTCAAAGCCAAATACCCAATCCCGGCAGAAGCGTTGCTGATCGACAAAGCGCAACTGCTCGGCCTAACCGCGCCCGAAATGACGGCGCTGGTCGGCGGCATGCGTGTGCTCAACACCAACGTCGGCGGGACGAAGCACGGCGTCTTCACCGATCGTCCGGAAGCCCTAACGAACGACTTCTTCGTCAACCTCCTCACGATGGCGACGGAATGGAAGTCGACCTCGGACGACGCGTCGGAGTTCGAAGGGGTCGATCGCGAGACCGGCAAAAAGAAGTGGACCGGCACGCGCTACGATCTCATCTTCGGCGCTAACTCCATCCTCCGCGCCCTCGCGGAGGTTTATGCGAGCGCCGATGGCGAGAAGAAGCTGGTGCACGACTTCGTCGCCGCGTGGGACAAGGTGATGAACCTCGACCGCTACGATCTCGCCGCTGACTAAGGTCAGCGCGCGCTTGCGCCTTCTTACAACGCGCTCCAAACATCGTCGGCGTGACGCCGACGATGCGACGGAAGACTTTTGCGAAATGGCTCGGGCTGGTCTACCCGACTTCGAGTGCGACCGCGCACGCGCCGCATTGCATCGTTTGGATTAGTTCGGCAGAATGCGCACGAAGAAATCGTCGCGCGCGCCTGGCCATGGGCGGTTTTTCTCAATTCGATCATGAATGTTGAACCCGGCACGGCTCCGCAAAAGTCACGCGGGAGAGGTCTCCTCCTGACCCTCCCGAAAGAGGATTGGCTCGCGCTCGGCTGGACGTTTGCAATCAAGCTGGTGCTGCTTGTTTTCGGCGCGGCGAGCTTCCAAATCCTGGCGAACCAACCGATCACTGGTCTGCATCAGGCGCTAGAACTCTGGAACCGCTGGGATGCGCTGCATTATCTGAAGCTCGCTGAATTTGGTTACAGCAGCGCGGACCCGATGAAAGCCTGGCTGTATCCATTATTTCCATGGACGGTCCGAGTGTTTGCCGTCCTCACCCGGGACTATCTCGTCGCGGCGTTCGTTGTCTCTGGACTCGCCCTTGCGGCCACGGCGATTCTCTTGCGGAGATTAGTGGCGCGCGACTACGGACAGGAAGTAGCCCAGCGGACCGTCTGGTTCCTCCTTATTTTTCCGACCGCATATTTTTTGCACATCGGATACACGGAATCGCTCTTCCTTGCCTTCCTCGTGGCTTCTCTGCTCGCGGCGCGGAATGAACACTGGTGGATGGCCGGAGTATTCGGCGCGCTTTGCTGGATGACACGCCCCACTGGGATCGTCTTGTTGCCGACGCTGGCGATGGAGGCAGCACATCAGTTCTGGGAAACGAAACGCTGGCGATGGCAATGGCTTTGGATTGGATTCGTGCCAGCAGGTTTCGGCGTTTATCTTCTCTTAAATCTCAAGATCGCGGGCAGCCCTTTCGCCTTCCTGCCCATGCGGGAACAGCTTTTCCATATGTCCGGCGCATGGCCCTGGATCGGGATGCGGGCGGCTTATCGAAACCAACTCCAAGCGCCGACTGCCGGGAGCATGGTCGGTACGCAGGAGCTGCTCTTCGCATGCCTTGGGCTTTTTTGCGCCATCGTCAGCTGGTTCAAATTGCGGCCGATGCACGCCGTCTGGATCACAGGAAGCTGGTTGCTCGTGACTTCAGCCACTTATTTGGCGAGCGAACCGCGTTATGCCCTGACTCTGTTTCCGATTTTTATCCTCTTTGGTCTCGCCGGGCGGAACCCATTCTGGAACGGAATCATGACGACGACGTCGCTTCTTTTGCTCTCTCTATTCGCAGGACTTTTCGTCCGCGGTTGGTGGGCTTTTTGATTCGAAGCGACCTCTCTTCGCAATTCCGGCGGCACACGTGCTAAATAGGCGGTCGTCCAGCGCGCGGGCGAAACGATCGGGCGCGCCCGGATCCATTCGCAGGTAAAGCGCCGGCTCGATTAGTTCCAGTTCCATCAACCAGTAGACGTCGCCGTCGTTTGCCCTAACGAAATCGGCGCGGACGTAGAGTGGCGCTTCGCCGATGGCGCGCATCGCGAGGTCGCCGGCCTCGCGCAAGGCGTCGTCGGTGGGGACGGCGGTGATCACGCCGCCGTGCTCTTCCTGGACGCGGAAATCGGCGATCTTCGGCACTTTCGAAATGGTGTGGCTGTGTGCGCCGTTGAAGTAGAACAAAGAATACTCGCCCTCGGTCGTGATCGCCGAAAGAAAAGGCTGCGCCATGAGGGCGCGGTCGGCGTAGTAGGCGCCAACTTCATCGGCCCGGTTGCGCGCGGTCTGCGCGTCGAGACGAAAGGCGCCTTTAGCATTCAAACCGACGACCGGCTTGATCACCACTTCGGCTGTGCCGACCGCTGCGACCAGATCCGGTAACTCGTTAGGCTGGAGCTGCTCCCGCCAGATCGTCGGCACGACGGGGACACCGCGCTCGGCGAGTTCGCGGAGATAAGTTTTGCGCAGGTTCCAGCGGACGAGCTCGAGGCTGTTATGGAGAGGGGTGCCGGACCGTTCGATCTCGGCTAGGACCGCGAGGAACGCGTCTGGATGGTAGACGTAGTCCCAGGTCGAGCGGATGACGACCGCGTCAAAAGTCTGCCAATCAACTTTCTGATTCCACGGGATCGCTTCGACGCGCCAGCCGAGCGCGGCCAGCGGCGCGTAAGCCAGCTCATCGTCGATGACATAGCCGGTCGGGTCTTCGAGAGTGAGAAAAGCGCAGCGTGGCATCGGAGAAGTGATCGGTGCCAAGTGCGCCCTGACAAGTGACAAAAACGGGAGTCGCAGTTCCGCAGCCGATTGTGCTACCAGAGTTCCTTAATGCCGCTCTCGCTCAAGCTCGGACTGATTTATTTAATCTCGGAGATTCTCCTGACGGTGACGCGGCGCTCGCGCAGCCAGACGGGAACGAAACAGGATCGGAGCACGCTGGGAGTGCTCTGGCTGGTCATTCTGCTGAGTATCGCAGCCGGGCTTTGGGTGACGTTCCATTGGCCCGGGGCGCGAATGGCGCATGGAAGTGCTGCGGCATATGCCGGCGTCGGACTCTTTGTCGCGGGATTGTTATTGCGCTGGTGGGCGATCATCACGCTCGGGCGTTTTTTCACGGTGGATGTGACGATCGAGAAGGATCATGAGGTGGTCGAGCGCGGTCCCTTCCGGCTCGTGCGCCATCCGTCCTACAGCGGGGTGCTGCTGGCGTTTATCGGGTTCGCGCTCACCCTGGGCAATTGGGCCGCGCTGCTCGTCGTGCTCCTGCCAATCTTCGTCGCCTTCACTTACCGGATGAAGGTGGAGGAGGAGGCGTTGGCGGCCGCGCTGGGTTCGCGCTACACCGATTACATGCAGCGAACGAAACGGCTGGTGCCGTTCGTGTATTGAACCAGCCGCTTCAGTCCTGCATTTTGCCGGGTTGGCAGAGACAGGAGCTGGTGATCTTCGTGTCGGCTTTGGCCCACATCTTCTTGAATTTGACCTCGGTCGCTTTCGCTTCCGCGGGATCTTTCTTCTGGGCACGCAGGCTTTCGGCCAGGCCGTAAAGGGACCAGCCGTTGGCGGGCAGGCGCTTCAGGTCTTCGCGGTAAACCTGCTCGGCCTCGGCGAAGCGGCCCTTCTGGAGCAGGGTCGCGCCTAACGAATGCCGGACCGGAATGAGCCAGCCCGGCGGCTCGTCGTATTTCAAGGCATCCTCGATCTTGATCGCTTCCCGCAGCTCGGCCAGACCGGGCTCAAGCTTCTTTTCTCGGAGCAGGATTTCGCCCTCGGTCATGTGCCGGGCGAGATCGAGCAGGTCGGCGCTGGTGTTGTTGCCAAAGACGGACTCTTTCGGAACGAGCTTCGCTTTTTCAAGGAAGATAGCCTGTTCCTGGCGTGCCTTTTCCGGCTCGCCCTTGGCCGCATAGGCGATGGCGCGGGCGGCGTGATGGAAAGCGCGCGTGCTCGTCATGTAGTCGGGGTAGTCGTTAGGCTCGGCCAGAATTTTATCCCACATCCCGAAGCGGACCATGACCTCGAGCGGCATGGCGACAAATCCTTCCGCCTGGAGAGCGTTTTCCTTGAGAAACTCGGGCGACAATTGCGCGACGCCGGCGCGGATGTGTTTGAGGGCGAGCGCGCGCTGGCCGGTCATCATCGCGGCGTAGGCCAGCATATGCTGATTGTGCACGTTGTAGACATTGATAAAGCCCTGCGGCGGGCCCGCGACTTTCTCGTAGCTCTCAACAGCCAGGACAGCCTTTGCGTTCGTCTCGACCGCCTTCTGCCAATTGCCGGTGCGAATATCGATGTGCGACGGCATGTGGACGTTGTGGGCAAGGCCGGGTTGAAGGGTGCGAAGGCGATCAGCGGCGACAACAGCGCGCTCGGGATGCGGCGAGGCTTCGGTGGCGTGAATGTAGAGATGATTCGCGAAGGGATGCTTCGGGCTGAGCTTGAGCACGGCGTCGAGCGTGGCGAGCACTTCCTCGGTCCCGGGATTCGGTTTGCCCTCGGGATCCCATTGGTTCCAGGGCTGCAGATCCATCATCGCCTCGGCGAAGAGGACGCCGACCTCGGGGTCGTTAGGGTGATTTTTCCAAACCTCGCGCATGGCGTCGGCATAAGCCTGGTCGAGCGGCGCGCGATCTTCCGGCTGGGGGCTGACGTAACGATGACTGAGGGCATCGATCAGGTCGCGCTCGACGGGTGTGACGTTGGCGGCGTTTTCCTGAGCCACCTTCACTTCCTTCGTCGCCAGCTCGGCCGCGGGCGGCGGAACAACCGGCAGATTAATGTGCGGACCGGAAGCGAGCGCGATGCCCCAGTGCGCCATGGCGCATTTCGGATCGAGCTCGGCCGCGGCCTGGAAGGAACGAATGGCTTCGCCGTGGTTGAAGCCATGATAGAAGGCGAGGCCCTGATTAAAGTAGCGCTGCGACTTTTCCGAATCGGTCGTGACCCTGTGTTTGTAACTCCCGAGCCCGGCAAAGAAAGGCTCGTCCTTCGCTCCCACGTTTCCCGCTCCCGCCAGCATCAGAGCCAGCACGAGCGCCGTCCAGTGCACTCGGGTTGTCGTTTTCATCGCTTTGAAGTGACGGCAGAATAACCGGACGCTCTCATCCGAAGCAAGCTTCAAGTCACAGGCGGGCGGTAGTTTGTGCTCGTCAAAGGAAGAGTGCGTTCGTTAGTTTGGCGCATGAACATCAAGCGTCTTCTGCTCGCGATCGTGGTCGCTTTCGTCTTTATCTTTGCGACCGATTACCTGATCCATGCCGTCTGGTTAAAGAACGACTATGCCGCGACGAAGGAACTCTGGCGGACGGAAGCGGAAATGGGCGCGCGCTTCCCTTGGATGCTGAGCGCGCAACTCCTGGTCGCGATCGTTTTCGTGACTATCTGGGCGCTCGGTTTTGCCCGCCGCGGCAGCGTTGGCCTGGCCTGCAGCTACGGCTTGCTCCTCGGCCTGTTGGTGCAGGCGACCACTATCATTACCTACGTCGTTTCGCCTCTTCCGGCGGATATCGCAATGAAGTGGATCGGGAGCGGCGTGCTCCAGGCAATCGCTCTCGGGCTGGTCACATTTTTTGTCTATAAACCTGAGCCATCCGGAGCCCGAGCCTAACGCGTTACTGTGGCCTGGCCACGCGATTCGCTCGATGACCCCGGCGGCTCGATCGAAGTGCCGCCGGCGAATAATCAAATCGTGACCGGGCTGACCTTCAGCTTTTAAGCCGGGCCGGAAAGGGATCGCGCTTTGCAAACGCGCGGGCTGACGGCAGACTCGGCCGTGGCCATGGAGATCGTACCGCTGGGCGATTTGGCGCTGATCGTGCGCGTCGGCGATTCGTTAGGCGAAGTCCTCGCCCTGCAGGCAAAACTCGAGGCCGCCGCTCTCCCCGGAGTGGACGACATCGCCCCGGCCTTCGCCAGTGTGGCGGTTTTTTTTCAATCGCCGGCGCAGCTCGCGGCCGGGCGCGCCGCGATCGAGACCGCGCTGCGCGGACGGAAGCGCGGACACAAGGCTGCCCTGCGGCCGCGCCGCGTCGAGGTGCCGGTCTGCTACGATGCGGAATTCGCGCTCGATCTCGAGACCGTGGCGCGTCACTGCCGGCTCTCGCCTAACGACGTCGTCGCGCGACACTCCGCCGGACGTTACGACGTGCGCTGCGTCGGTTTTACTCCCGGTTTTCCCTTTCTCGGCGGTCTGCCCGCCGCGCTTGCGACCCCGCGCCGCGAGAAACCGCGCACACTCGTCCCGGCCGGCGCGGTTGGGATCGGCGGCGCCCAGACCGGCATCTATCCCCTCCCCTCACCCGGCGGCTGGAACCTCATCGGGCGAACGCCGCTCCGGCTTTTCGATGTAACGCGGGAACCGGCCGCGCTCCTGCGTGCGGGCGATCGGGTCCGTTTTGTTGCGATCAGCAAGGAGGAATTCGAAGGATGGGAAAAATAACCGTCCTGCGTCCAGGACCGGTCACGAGCGTGCAGGACCTCGGGCGGCGGGGAAAACGCGCGCTGGGCGTCGCACCCGGCGGCGCCCTCGATCTCTGCGCTGCGCGCGTCGCCAACCTGCTCGTCGGGAATCCGATCGACGCGGCCGTGCTCGAGGTCGCGCTCGGCGGGGTGCGGCTCCGTTTTGCCGATCCTCGCCGCATCGCCTGGTGCGGCGGAGATTTCGAGGTCGAAATCGAGCCGGACCGGATTCCGGCGGGGCGGCCTGCTGTCGTTAGGCAAGGCGAAGAACTGAAGATCGGCGGGGCGCGCAACGGCTGTCGAATGTGGCTGGCAGTTTCCGGCGGTTTCGATGTGCCGCCTGTCCTGGGCAGCCGCTCAACCGATCTGCGGGCGCACTTTGGCGGGATGGCGGGACGCACTTTGCAGGAGGGCAACGAACTCTCGTTAGGCCCGGCGTCGCCGCCGGTGGAGACAGCTTCGCGGGTCGCGCCCTGGGGCGCGATCCCGGAATGGTCCTGGACGGCGCTGGCGACGCCGATCCTGCGCGTCGTGCGCGGGGCGGAATGGGAGCGCTTTGACCGCAAGTCGCGCTGCGCCCTGCTCGAAACCGCCTTCACTGTTGGCCGGCAGGCGGACCGGATGGGAGTGCGCCTCGAGGGGGCAAAGCTTGGGCGAAAAACGACGCGCGAACTGCTTTCGGAAGCGGTCGCACCGGGAACGGTGCAGGTGGCGAACGACGGTCAGCCGATTCTTTTGCTCGGAGATTGCCAAACAATCGGCGGTTATCCCAAGATCGCGCACGTGATCATGGTCGACCTGGCGCACGCGGCCCAGCTTCAGCCTAACGACATCGTCCGTTTCGAGGAAGTGACGGTGGAAGAAGCGGCTCGCCTTTCCGCAGAGCTGGAGAACGACCTCGAACTTTTTCGGGTGGGGCTCAGTCTTCGTTCGGCATGAACCTCTCGGTCGATCTCAATGCCGACCTCGGCGAGGGCGCGGCCAGCGAAGGCGAACTGCTCATGCTGGTCAGCTCCGCCAACATCGCCTGCGGGTTTCATGCGGGCGATCCCAACACCATGACCGCCTCCATCCTGGCCGCGAAAGAAGCGGGGGTCGCGGTCGGGGCGCATCCAAGCCTGGCCGATCGCGAGAATTTTGGGCGGCGTGAGCTGCCGATTGAGCCTAACGAAGTCTTCGCCCTCGTCGCCTACCAGGTAGGAGCGTTCCAGGCCATCGCCAACTCGCTCGGAACCCGGCCGAACCACGTCAAACCACACGGCGCGCTTTATCACATGGCGGCGCGCGACCCGGCCCTGGCTGAGGCCGTGACCGGCGCGGTCCTGGCGGTCGATCCTTCCCTGCTCCTCTTTGCGCCAGCCGGGAGCGAAATGGCGCGGGCGGCGGCGGCGATCGACCTGCGGGTAGCGCGCGAGGTGTTTGCCGATCGCAATTATCTCGCCGACGGCTCGCTCGTTCCGCGGACCCGCCCGGACGCGCTCCTGCACGATGCCGAAGAAGCAGCCGAGCGGGTCCTGCGCATGTTGCGCGAAGGTCTGGTGCGCGCGGTCGATGGGAGCGACGTCGCGCTCGAGGTCGACACCATCTGCCTGCATGGGGACAAACCGGAAGCGGTCGCTTTCGCGCAAAAGCTGCGCGCGCAATTGAGCGCGGCCGGAGTCAGGATCGCGCCGCTTTCCCACTAACCTGATGGACACGCCTAACGAAAAGCTGGTGCGCGGGCTCGGGCCGCTCGACGCGACCATGATCGTGATTGGCTCAATGATCGGGTCCGGCATCTTCATTACCTCAGCCGAATCGACCCGGCTGCTCGGCGCGCCGGGCTGGCTCATCCTGGCCTGGGCGATGGCTGGGCTGCTCACGATCACGGGCGCGCTTTGTTGCGCGGAGCTGGCCGCGATGATGCCGAAGGCGGGCGGACAATACGTTTTCCTGCGCCAGGCTTATGGCCCCTCGATCGGTTTTCTTTTTGGCTGGACGCTTTTTCTCGTCATCCAAACCGGCACGATTGCGGCGGTGGCGATCGCCTTTGCCAAGTTTGCCGGGGTCTTTTTTCCGACGGTTGCGACCGAGCAATATCTCGTTAGGCCGGTCCATCTTTTTGGCGCCTACGCGGTCAGCCTTTCGACTGAGCAACTGGTCGCGGTCCTGCTCATCGCCCTGCTCACCTGGATCAATACCCGCGGCCTGGAAATCGGAAAACTGGTCCAAAACACCTTTACCTTCGCCAAGACCGCGGCGCTGATCGGGCTGATCGTGCTCGGGTTGTCGTTAGGCTGGAAAGCGGCCTGCGCCGCTCGCTCCTCCGATTGGTGGAACCCGTGGGCCAACGGCTGGAGCCCGCAACTGGCGCAGCCTGGCCTAACGATGGTGGGCGGGCTGGCCCTGATCGTGATTTTCGGCAAGGCCATGGTCGGCCCGCTTTTTGCCCAGACCGCCTGGACGAATGTGACTTTTACCGGGAGCGAAATTCGCGACCCCGGGCGCACCCTGCCGCGCGCGCTCCTCATCGGCTGCGGGCTGGTGGTGACGCTCTACGTCCTGGCCAACCTCGCCTACGTCGCCACCCTCTCGTTAGGCGAGATTGCGCACGCGCCGCAGAACCGGGTCGCAGTTGCCTCGCTCCGGGCCGTGCTCGGTTCGACCGGAGCGAGCCTGATGGCAGGCGCGATTCTGGTCTCGACCTTCGGCTGCAACAACGGGCTCATCCTGGCCGGGGCGCGGGTTTATTACGCGATGGCGCTCGACCGCCTCTTCTTTCGCGCGACCGCGCGGACGAATGCGAAGCATGTGCCGGCGGCGGCGCTGGTCGCGCAAGGGATCTGGGCTTCGCTGCTGACGCTGCCGCGGACCGTCGTCGCCGATCCCGCGACTGGCGCGGTCCGTTACGGGAATGTCTATACCCAGCTGCTCGAATACATCGTCGCGGCCGACCTCGTGTTTTACGTCCTGCTGGTGGCGGCGGTGATGGTAATGCGTCGGAAAATGCCGGAGATGCCGCGGCCCTATCGCGCCTGGGGTTACCCGGTGGTGCCGCTGGTCGCAATCGCCCTCGCGACGCTGCTGATCGTCGATCTCGCGATCCTCGCGCCGGCAACTTGCGGGATCGGATTCGCCATCGTGCTCAGCGGGTTTCCGGTCTACCTGCTCTGGCGGCGGGCCTAGTTGTTGTAAACGGCGTAAACCTCGACCAGGCCGATACCGGAGGTGCCGTTGACGCCGCGCACGATGGCGGTGAAGGCGCCGGGCGCGCTCTGGAAAAGGAGGGCCGATTCGAAAAGGCTTTTCGGCGCGAGACCGTAGCTGGCGATGGCGCCGGAATCGCGATTACTGCCGTAATCGTCGTTCGTTTGCAGGAGATCGCCGTTGCTATTGTAAAGTTCGAGGATGGGATTAAGCAGGGCGCCCGAAACCCCGACCGAAGAAAGCGAGGGACCGATCGCGCGAATGACATTGATCTGACTTTGCGGCCCGGTGACGATGAAGCCGCCAATCAAGGCATCGTCCCCGGTGCCGACGCGCGCGCGGGTGGAGATGTTGCCGAGTTTACCGCTCTCCGGTTCGAGATCGTAAACTTCGACCAGGGCGACCCCGCCGCCGCCGGCCGCGCCGGAGACGATGGCGGTGTAACCGCCGGGCGGAAGATCGATGAGGATGGCGGACTCGCGGGAATTGGTCGGGGCCAATCCAGTAGCGCTGATTTCGCCTTCCTGCGCGCTGGCCCAGTCGTCATTCGAAGCGAGGATCGCGCCGGTGCTGTCGTGCAATTCGAGGGCGGGGTTGAAGAGTGCGCCGGCGACGCCATTCTCGCCTAACGACGGTCCGATGGCGCGGAGCAGGACTTGTTTCGTCGCCGTGCCCTGGATGATGAAACCACCGATCATCACTTCGTCATCCGTTCCGACTTTTCCGCGGGTGGAGATCTGGACGACCTGCCCATTGCCGGTCGGGCTGGGCGCGTTGGGCGGTGCGCCATAAAGCGCGACCGCTCCGGCGACATCATCCGGCTTCAAAACGAACAGTTCGCTCACATTCGAGTTCATGATCGCAGTCACGCTCTGGCCCGCTTCATCCGGGTGATCGAGCCCGAGGACATGGCCGATCTCGTGCAGGGCGACGCGGTGCAGATCGTAATAGGAAATGCCGTCGAAGATGGCGTAAATCGCGCGGTAGGAATTCCACCGGTAGGCGGTGTTGAAGAGGACGTCGGTCTCGTTCGTCTGGTTTCCGGTCCAGTCGAGCAAGGTGACGGCGAGCGTACTCGAACCAAAATCGTCGCCGTAGACGGTGTCGCTGAATTGCATCGAATTGACTCCGTCCATCCCGGCCGGCGTCCCGGGTGCAGCGGTCGTCCAGCTAAACTGCATCCGGTCCATCTGTTCGTTCCAGAGAGCGAGGGAATTTTCGATCACCGAATTCCAATCTGTGCTGCCGTCCGCGATCGGGATAACCGCCGACCCCATTTGAATGCGCATGGGGACGACCGGGCTCTGCCAATAAGATTCCTCGAGCGCGAAACCGTGCGCCGTGCCTAACGAGATAAGACCGAGGGCACAGACCGCACCGAGGCGGAGAAGAAAGCGGCTACTGAATCTTGGCACTGGCCGCTTGCTGGGAAATTCGGGAACGGATCGCGGATTTGAAATCATTCAGGGAAAGAGCGGCCTTGCTTGGGGCCGAGGCTTTCTCGTCGCCGCCGAGCTGATTGACATCGGTCAGCGCCTGGCCTTCGCCGGTGACGAGGGTGTCGCGACCGGTCTGATCCTTCTGCACGCGAAAACGTCCATGCTGAATTCCGACCAGTGGGATGAACTGGCTGCCGTTATTTTCGACGAAGAGGACACTGCGGTCGCCGACTTTGAACTTGGGCGCATCGGTCACTTCCATCGTGCGACCATCGACCGTGCCACCTAGCATGCGCATCGAGTAAATGGTGCCGGGCGCGCCTTTGAGGGCGTCGTCGACCTTAAAGGTGACGAAGGTGACGATGCGATGCTGCGGTCCTTCGCCGATCCATTGCGATTGCAGACCGGTCACTTCGCCTTCGAAAATCACCTCTGCGCGGCTAACAAGTTCATCGAACTTCGGCGGAATGACCGTGGTCGCGTTGGCAATGAAGCCGAGGGAGAAGAGGACCGGGAAAACGAGGAATCCAATGGATTTTTTCATTGTCGGGAAACTGAAACTTTTGACGAGTTTAGAGCAATAATGTTCAAGCAATTGGGTTAGAGATCAAGATCGTAAATTTCGACCAGGCCGATACCGGACCCGCCAGCGGCGCCCTGCACGATCGCGGTGTAATTCCCGGAGGGGATCGTCGCGATCAGGGCCGCCTCGCGCGGATCGGCCGGCGGAAGACCGGTTGCGATGATCTCGCTTTGTTGCGAGCCGCTCCCCCAATCGTCGTTCGCGGCGATGATCTGACCGTCGCTCCCGTGCAATTCCACGGTCGGGTCGGCCAGGACCGCGAGGCCGCCTCCGCCTAACGACGGGCCAAGGGCGCGCACGATGATTTGTTTCGTCGTCCGGCCACCGACGATGAAGCCGCCGATGAGGACGTCTTCGCCCGGGCCGACGCTGCCGCGAGTGGAGATGTTGGCGGCGTGAGTGGCACTGGTGTCGAGAGTGTAGCTTTCGACCAGGCCGATGCCGGTGGTGCCGTTCACGCCTGAGATGACGGCGGTATAATTTCCCGGGGCAAGCCGGGTGACAATCGCGGCTTCACGCGCATCCGAAGGGGCCAGCCCACTGTCGACGATCTCGCCCGAGTCGAGACTTTCCTGCCAGTTGTCGTTGGCGTCGAGAAGCACGCCGGTGGCATCGTAAAGTTCCATCTTCGGATCCTGGAGCGCGCCGGCGAGACCACCGGCCGAGAGCGACGGACCGATCGCGCGCAGGATGATTTTCTTGAGCTGTGTCCCCTGAATAATGAAGCCGCCGATCAGGACGTCGTCGCCGGTCCCGACCTGCATGCGAGTGGAAATATTGACGAGACGGCTCGGAGTGTCCGGCAGCGGGGTGGGAGTCGGCGTCGGCGATGAGGCGGGCGCGCCGTAGAGATATTGAATCCCTTGGGTGTCATCCGGGGCCAGGAGACTGCGATTGCTGACGATGGAATTCATGACCGCGTCGACTTTCTGTCCGGCGGTATCGGGGTGTGTTAGTCCGAGCGCGTGGCCAAGCTCGTGGAGGAAGACGCGCTGGATATCGCAGATACATTTTCCCTGGGAATTAAAAATCAGGTCGCCGCGATAGGAATCGAAGAACTGGGCGGTGTTAAAAAGGACATCCGCTTCGACCATCGTGTTCCCCTGCGAGCGGTAGTAGGTCACCGCCAGGACGCCGTCGCCGAAAGTGTCGCCAAAAACCGTGGAGGAAAAGGAGGCGGAATTCACTCCGTCGCCGGTGGCGACCGGCACGGTCGAGTTCATGACCGGGACCAATTGGATGTCGTTCATCTCCGCGTTCCAATCGTGGAGCGCGGGCACGGCCGCGTCGTTCCATGTCGTGCTGCCGTCGATCAATGCCTGTGCGGGCGTCCCTAACTCCATTTGCACGGTGATGGTCGAGCCTGTCGGCCATGATTTGTTTTCCAGAGCGTAACCGAACGCAGCCGAGACCATCAGGGCGCCGGAGGCCCCGAAAATAGAGAAGAAAAGGGCGCTACGGCAGACGGTGGAAATCATAGAAAGCGGCAAGAAACGGGAAAAACCAGATTCTCCAAAAAGCAGGATCTGTGCGCACCCAAGTCTTGGCGGGCAATGGAAAAGCGGTTGTTCTGCCAGCCGGAGATCCAGCTGCCGCGAAAGCTGGTCGTGTCAGTCGCGTCCCCCACGACGGCGGTGCGGGGATGCCGGCGAGAGACTCCTCAAGGATGGCTAATTCCTGATCCTGTGTCGGCTGGGAGCCGGGGGCCGAGATCTCGGTCTGCCGAGGTTCTATCGCGTTGTCGTTTGAAACGACCAAGTTTCCCGAGTCGTCGTAAAGTCCCAAGCGCGGAGCCCGCAGCCCTCCGGCGACGCAAATCCCTCCTAGGGCAAGGCCGGTGGCGGCTTTTCGCCAGCATGGGGATGCCCATCAAGGCAGGCCGACTTTCTCGCGAAATGCAAGAAAACGCGGGTCCGACCGCAGCTCGCGAGTGAAAGGATTGTCGTTGATTGCCATGACCCCCGGGTCCCGTTTCTCGTAAGCGCGATCGAGCCACTCAAAGGTCTTGTCGGCATCGCCGCGGAAGGCAAAGACGGTCGCGATTTGAAAAGACATGTCGTTGCTATGGCCGGCGATCAGCGAATCCAACGCCGCATCTGCGGCCACTCGATCACCTCGAGCCTGTTGGGCCAGGGCCAGGGCGTAGGCGCGCCAATCCGGATCCGTTTCCTGCACGGCGGCTTTCAGCGCAGCCTCGCCATCGCCGCGTTTTGCCTCGACCAGCGCGAGCATTTCCCACGTTCCCGCTCCGCCCGGCTGGAGGTCGATTGCTTTGCGCGCCGATTGCACGGCTTCATCATAACGGCCGAGGGAAGTGAGCAATCTGGCGAGATCGAAGTGCGCGTTGGTGGCCAATGGCTCAAGTCGAACCGCCTGCTGCAAAAGCTCAGCCGCTTCCTCGATCTGGCCAAAATTCGCGAGCAACGATGCCAGGCCGATCTTCGGCTCCGCGGAGGCCGGAGCGAGTTCGGCGGCCCGCCGATATTCGACCTCGGCTCCTTTCGCATTCCGATCGACGCTGACCAGGACTTGACCGAGCGCGGTATATCCGTCTGCGGATTTCGGATCTTCGGCCACGGCGCGTTCGGCGGCAGCGCGCGCCTTGCGATTGGCCTCGGCCACATCTTCACCCGTGATATCGCCCAAAGCCCACCAGCTCTTCGACAAGGCAGCGTAGGCCAGAGCATAATGCGGGTCACTGCCGGTTGCCGCTTCGTAGAAATCAATCGCCTGGCGCAAGTCGGTCGCGGTGTAGCGTTGCTCATGATAGCGACCTTGCAGGTACGCGGTGTAAGCGTCGACGTTCTGGTTTGATGGCGCGTCCGGGTTCTTATCAACATCGCCAAGCAGCGCTACCTTGAGTGCGCCGGCCACGGACTGCGCGATCTCCGCCTGCACCGCGAAGATGTCCGGCAGGGCTCGGTCGTAAATCTGTGACCAGGCGTTCACCCCATCCGCGGCCCGGACCAGATTGACCGCAATTCGCGCGCGTCCGGCTGACTTGCGCACGCTCCCTTCGAGCAGATAGCCCACGCCGAGCGCGGCGCCGATGACCTTGCTCTCTTCGTTTGTGTTTTTGAAGTGAAACGACGAAGTCCGTCCGATAACCTTGAGAGCCTTGATCTGCGCCAGCGCGCTAATCAATTCCTCGGAAAGGCCGTCCGAGAAATATTCATTGTTGGGGTCGCCCGTGTCGTTAGCCAGCGGGAGGACGGCGATCGCCTTGCCCAGCGCAGTGTCACTAAGATCCTTGTGGAGGACGAACTGATTGGCGAGCAGAGCCACCACGGCCGCTGCCAGGACACCGATGATCAAACGATCAAGTTTGCGGCTGGTGTGGCGAGCGATCGAGTCCGAGCGGTCGATCTCACTTTCGCGCTTCAGACCTTCCGGCGTGAGCTCGTAGAACCAGGCGAAAACGAGCGCAAAAGGAAAGCCAAGCAGGACCGCGACGACGGCGACGCGCAGCGCCCACGCGGGGACATCAAAGATGGGCAGGACCTGCGTCGCGATCTGCACCAGCAACCAACCGGCGGCCGCGTAGAACGCGGCGACGCGCAGCACATTGCGGCGCTTTAGTTCGGAAAGAAAACGTTGCATCGGCTGGCCGCACTTCCCGCGCGCGACGACGGGCGCGGGCTCTTCCCTCCCTTTACGGGATAAGAGAGTAGGCTACAACCAAAGCAATGCCGGTCGTCTCGCTTACTCCGCGCACGATCGCAGTGTAGGCCGCCGGGGCGAGCGTTGACACGATGGCTGATTCAAAATCGTTGGAAGGCGCCAGGTTGGAAGCGATGATTTCGGCTTCCTGATCGCTCCGCCAGTTGTCATTGGAAGCCAGCATCGCGCCATTGCCGTCGTGCAATTCCAAGATCGGATTGACCAGCTTCCCGGCCAAGGGCAACGAAGGCCCGATCGCGCGGATAATGACATCCTGCGGGTCGGCCCCGAGCACGATCAGCCCGCCGATGATCACATTGTCGCCCGTCTGAACCAGGCCGCGGGTGGAAATATTGGCCAGCTTGGAATCGACCGTCCGGTCGAGGTCGTAGACCTCGACCAACCCGACGCCGGTCGTGTCATTCGCGCCCCGCACGATGGCAGTGTAGGGCGAGTTGTTAGCCGGAAGGGTGGTCACGATGGCCGACTCGAGATCGTTCGTCGGCTGCAAGCTGGTGGCCTCGATCTCCGCCTGCTGGGTCGTTTTCCAGTCGTTGTTGGAGACCAGCAACCCGGAGGCATCGTAAAGTTCGAGCGTTGGATTCGCGAGTTTGCCCGGCAAGGGCAGCGAAGGTCCGATCCCCCTAACGATGACTTTCTTTGGCTCGGTCCCGGTGACGATGAATCCGCCAATGAGCACGTTGTCGCCCGTCCCCACGCGGAGCCGCGTCGAGAGGTTGGCCAGCGTAACCGGGATCGTGCCGCCAAATTCAAACGCGCCCACGTCGGCGGTGTCTTCGCGCACGTAACCGCGTTGATCACGCTCCGGTGCGGTCGTAGGCCTTGTTGATCGCCAAGCTGCCGGCCAGGAGAGGCACAGTATCGGTGAGTCCACCGTGATTCCCGAAGATACCAACATTCGGATCGACCCCGATCTGGTCGCCGTTTGCCACGTCGAAGCCAGTGGCGCCAGTAGCATGGCCGATCAAATTCGATCCTTGCGAGACGACCGCTCCACTGACATCAGGCGCCGTTCCCTCGGAGGTGTTACCCGCGATGATGCTGTTAGTCACTGTGACAGTTCCGCCGGACTGCCTGACCCCACCCGTGCAATTTGGCTCTGGTTTACGCACTCACCGGCGAGGTCAATCAGGCCCTTCCGCTGATCGAACGTCTCCTGCGGACCCCTGGAGCGACCACACGACAGGATTTTCGTAACGGAGGCATCACGCAGGCGGAACTGCGTCTGCGCTGGCAATGGGACAAGCTCCGAGATAACTCTCGTTTCCAGAGAATTCTCGACGGCCCGGAGCCGAAGACTATTTATTAGACATGGCTTCGCCCGGGCCGGTGAATTTCCTCAAAACGTGAGGAAGGCGCGCTAGTTGAGATTGTAAATTTCCACCAGGCCGACGCCGGTGGTGTCGCCCTGGCCACGGACGATGGCGGTGTAAGCGCCCGGCCCGAGCGTCATGAGGATGGCCGACTCCTTGTTGTTGGTCGGCGCCAGACCGGTGGCGGTAATCTCCGTCTCCTGGGTTTCCTTCCAGTCGTTGTTCGAAATGATGAGGTTCCCGAGGCTATCGTAGAGATCGAGGGTCGGATCCTGGAGCGCGCCCGCGACGCCAAAGGCGGTGAGCGAGGGACCGATCGCGCGCACGATTACTTCAGCGGTGCCGCCGCCGAGAATAAAGCCGCCGATCATCGCATTATCACCGGTGTCGACGAAGCCGCGGGTACTGATGTTGGCCAACTGCGAGTTGGCGGCACTGTCGAGATCGTAGGCCTCGATCAATCCAACCCCGGTAGTTCCATTCTTGCCCCGCAGAACGGCGGTGTAACTCGCGCCATCAGCTGGAAGAGTCGCGACGATCGCCGACTCGAGATCGCTCGTCGGCGCTAACCCGGTGTCTTCGATTTCGGTTTGATGATCAGATTTCCAGTTGTCGTTGCTGTCGATAATGGAGCCGTCACCAGCATGGAGTTCGAGGGTCGGATCGGCCAGCGGGTCCCCCACTCCGAATCCGCCAAGCGAGGGGCCGATCCCGCGCACGATGACGAGTTTCGGATCGGGACCGGTGACGATGAAACCGCCGATCCCGATGTTGTCGCCGGCTAGGACGCCGAGCCGGGTCGAGATGTTTTCCAATTGCCCGATGGAAGCGGAGAACTCGGAAGTGTTGCCTAACGGATCGGTCGCCGTCGACGTGACCCGAAGCGCGCCGGGGAGAGCGGGAAAACTGACGTCGATATCGGCATGGCCGCTGGCGTCGGTTGTGAGATCAGTCGAACCGAGGAAGGTTTTGCCTTCGCCGTAGTTTGAGGGGTCGACCGCATCGTTGCCGAAAAATTCCAAGCTGTAATTAGTGCTAGGGGCGCTGTCGAAGGTGCCAAGAATCTCCACATTCCCACCCACGACACGGGCAGAGGTCAGAACGGGGAAATTTTGAAATCCGTTCGGACCAGTGTCAACGTCACCGTCATCGTTAGGCGTGAGTCCGACTCCGCCAAGATCGATACCCAAGCCGAACTGGTTGCCGGCATCACTCGAACCGTTGTTGAAAATGGAATTGCGCAGGAC
>JBKJNW010000033.1:0-27647 GCA_046593335.1 Chthoniobacterales bacterium
TGATGCCCTTGGCATCGAATTACTGACCGAACACGTGGAAGCCTGCGTGGTGGGGCACGGGACAGGGACAGAACACAAGAAGGCCAAGCCGATGAAGCCGGCTGAGCTGTTGAAGGAGCTGCGGACCGCGCTCACACGCTTTCTCAGGTAACAATTTATGAAAACCACAGCAGCTAGTCCGACATTCACCGATCCCGTCTGCGGCATGAAGGTTGAACCCGCGTCCGCCGCGGGAAAGAGCGAGCATTCCGGTGAAAGCTATTACTTTTGCTCGAGTGGTTGTAAGCAGAAGTTCGATGCGGATCCGGCGAAGTATCTGACGAAAGGCGAAGCGTCGAAGTCTGACGGTAATAGCTGCTGCGGCGGCACAGCGGAGGACAACGGCGCAAAGGACGCTACGTCTAACGATCACGGCTGTTGCGGCGGATCTGCTTCGGAGAGTCGCGCGACGGCCCCACGGGGCGGTGCCGGGAAATACATCTGTCCGATGCATCCGGAAGTGCAAAGCGACAAGCCTGGCGATTGCCCGAAATGCGGGATGGCGCTCGAACCGGCGATGCCGCAATCACGAACGCAAGCAACCATCTACACCTGCCCGATGCATCCGCAGATCGAGCAGGATCATCCCGGTAACTGCCCGATCTGTGGGATGGCGCTGGAGCCGAAAGACATCATTGCTGGATCCGAGGAGGACAACCACGAGCTGAACGACATGACGCGGCGCTTCTGGATTTGCGCCGCGCTTTCCTTGCCGGTGTTTCTGCTCGCGATGGGACATCTGCTTCCAAGTGCTCCGCATTGGATCGGCGGAACCATGTCGCGCTGGATTCAATTCGCGCTCTCCATCCCGGTGGTGTTCTGGGGCGGGGCGCCCTTTTTCGCCCGAGGCTGGCGCTCACTCCGCACGATGAACCTCAATATGTTCACGCTGATCGCGATGGGTATCGGCGTCGCGCAGATCTACAGCATGGTCGCGATGTTGTTTCCAAACATCTTTCCCGCGTCCTTCCGCGCCCAAGGCATGATCGGCGTCTACTTTGAAGCGGCCGCGGTCATTACGGTGCTCGTGCTGCTTGGCCAAATGCTCGAGTTAAAAGCACGCAGCCGGACCGGCAGCGCGATTCGTGCGTTACTCGATCTCGCGCCGCGCACCGCGCGGGTGCTGCGGAACGGCGAGGAAACCGAAGTCCCGCTCGATCAAGTGGTGGCGGGCGATCAGGTGCGCGTTCGGCCCGGCGAAAAAGTTCCGGTCGATGGCTCGATCACTGATGGCAAAACGAGCGTCGATGAATCGATGGTCACCGGTGAACCCATGCCGTCGGAGAAGAACATCGGCGACGAAGTCACTGGCGGCACGATCAACACGACCGGCAGTTTCTTGATGAAGGCCGAACGCGTGGGGGCCGAAACGGTGCTTTCGCAAATCGTCCAGATGGTCGCTGATGCCCAGCGGAGCCGTGCGCCGATTCAAGGCGTGGCGGACAAGGTCGCTGGCTATTTCGTGCCGGCGGTTCTCCTGGCCGCCGTGATCACTTTCATCGTCTGGGCTTTAGTCGGACCCGAGCCGCGCTTTGCCCACGCGATGGTGAACGCGGTCGCGGTCTTGATCATCGCCTGTCCATGCGCACTCGGTTTGGCTACGCCGATGTCGATCATGGTCGGCGTCGGTCGCGGCGCGCAGGCCGGCGTTTTGATCAAAGACGCGCAGGCGATGGAGTTGATGGAGAAGGTGACCGCTCTCGTGGTGGACAAAACTGGCACGTTAACAGAGGGCAAACCGAAGCTGGTGGAAGTGCTGCCAGCCGCTGGATTCGACCCTAACGAGTTGCTGGCGCTCGCCGCGTCACTCGAAGCGCAAAGCGAACATCCCATCGCCGCCGCGATCGTGCGTGGAGCGAAGGAGCGCGGCGTCGAGCTGCGCACCGTGGAGCAGTTTGAATCCGTTACTGCCGGCGGAGTCGTCGGCAAAGTGGACGGTCGTGATGTGCTGGTCGGCAAACCGAAATTCATCCACGAGCGCGTGAGCGGCGGGGAAGAACTGGAGAAGCAAGCAATCGAGTTTCAGAACAAAGGTCACACGGTCGTGCTTGTCGCCGTTGCGGGTAAGCCGGCCGGTTTGATCTCCGTTGCTGACGTGGTGAAAGCGTCAACACCAGAAGCGATCAAGGAACTTCACGCCGCTGGGATTAAGATCACGATGCTGACCGGCGATAACGAACGCACGGCGCAATCGGTCGCGAAGCCGCTCGGCATCGACCACGTCGAGGCCGGCGTCGAACCCGCCGACAAGAGCGAGCACGTGAAACGATTGCGCGCGCAGGGACAAGTGGTCGCAATGGCGGGTGACGGCATCAACGACGCGCCCGCCCTCGCCGCGGCCGATGTTGGAATTGCGATGGGCACCGGCACCGATGTTGCGATGGAAAGCGCCAGTGTCACGCTCGTGAAAGGCGATCTACGCGGGATCAAAAACGCGATCGTTCTGAGCCGGGCGATGATGAGCAACATTCGCCAGAACCTCTTTTTCGCGTTCATCTACAACGCGCTCGGCATCCCCATCGCCGCCGGCGTGCTCTATCCGTTTTTCGGCATCTTGCTCAGTCCGATCATCGCGGGCGCAGCGATGAGTTTCAGTTCCGTGTCAGTTATCGCGAATGCGCTGCGATTACGATCGCTGCGGCTGTAAAGCCCCCAGTGAGATCATCACCGAAAAAAATCTTTATCGCAGCTCTGATCGCGGCAGCTTTCATCGTATAATCCAACCTGTAACCGGTGTGCGCTGAGTCTGTGCGCGCGGCTGCGGACGCATCGAAAGCCGATGTCTCCAAAGCAGATCCTGCCCTCGCGAAGCAGATCTCCTAGATGCGAGCGAAAGCCGCGCTTTTGCAAGGAACGCTCGCACAAAACACAACGCCCATGCCTAAGATGCCGCCGATGAGTCCACCGCCTGCCGCGTCGCCGATGGCGAGCATGGCGCCGGCCGGGATGAATTCTGGGCGCGGCATGGGAATGGAAAAAATGGGCGGCCGCGATGATGGATATGATGAAGATGATGGGCATGACCAACATGCCAGCGGCTTCGCCCGGCATGGCGCCGGCACAACCCAACATCCCTGCATCTGCCTTACCCGGATTTCCGGGCGTGTCGCATTTGTAATTACACGAGCTGGCTCGATCTCATCGCGCTCGTTATTTTCGCCCCCTTTCTCTTTCTCTATCTGCGCGAGAACCGGCGCGCGGCCTAGATGGAATTCATGCCGCGATGCGCCCCTAAGCGAGGAGAGCGGGCGCCCAAGCGGATGGCCCAGGCCGCGGCAAAAGCGGCCTGATCCTCGACTGCGGCCGGTTTCGTGCTACTAAAGGGGCATGTTCGGCAAGTTCCTTCTCACGCTCGCCATCGGCCTTGCCCTCGTGCAGGCGCCGGTGAACGCCGCGAACTTGCGTTGCTGCGCCGAGCCCGCCGCGCACCAGGCATCCTTGATCGACGGCTGCTGCGCCGCCATGAGCTGCTGCGTCATCTCGGGTGACACCGCGCAACATCCCTCCACCCCGACGGTCGTGGCCAGTGCGCCCGCCACCGTTCCTGCTCCCAGCCAGTTCGTTAGTCCAATCGTTTTCTCCACGACACCTCACGTCGCGCTGCAGTCGCGACCGTTTCTCGTTGCCCATTCGCCACCGCCCCTCGCGGTGACCGGCATCTTCCTCATCTGATTCAAGGGCGCTAACCAGCGCAGTCTGCCGTTCTCACGGCACTCCTTTCGTCCGTCTCATCGGCACGAAGTCCTTGAATCTTATGAAACGAATCATCCTATTTTTTAGTCTCTTAATCTCCATCTCTGTCCACGCGGAGCCGCTCGACCGGCTCTTGCGCGAGGTCTTGGACAAAAATCCGTCGCTCAATTCGGCCCGTTTGAAATGGGAGGCGATGAAGGAACGTCCTCGAATCGCGGGGAGTTTGCCCGATCCGATGCTGAGCTACGGCTACTTCTTCGATAACGTCGAGACGCGCGTCGGCGCGCAAAACCAGAAGGTCGGGCTTTCGCAGAAGATTCCTTTCCCAGGGAAGCTCTCGTTAGCCGCAAAGCGCTCGCGGCAGGAAGCGCTCCAGTCTTTTTGGCAATATCAGACGCTGGCCCGCGAGCTGATCATGCGCGCGAAAATCGCTTACTACGATCTCTATCGTGTGGACGAGACGCGCCGGATCTTGCGCGAACAGGTTGACCTTTATCAGCAGACCTTTGAATCGGCTCGTTCGAAATACGAGGCCGGGACGGTGCAGCAACAAGACGTGCTCAAGGCACAGCTTTCCTCCGCCGAAATCGAGAAGCGTCTGCTCGAATTGGTGCAGTTGCGCGAAACGGCGCAGGCGCGGCTCAATGCCCTGCGCGGCGTGCCGGCCAAGACGCCGATCGCGGCCTCGCAGAATCTCGAGGTCGCTCTGCCGCTGACGCTCGATCGCGCCACCGCGCTCGCGGTGCAGTACCGGCAGGATCTGCAGGAAGCGAATGTCGCGATCGAGCGTAACGAAACTTCACTCGCGCTCGCCCGCAAAGATCGGCTGCCCGATATCACGCTCGGCGTCGATTACACGCAGGTAAATCGCAACATCTTTGTCAATCCGCCGGATAACGGCCATGACGCGCTTCTGGGATCGATCAGCGTCAACGTGCCGATCTGGTTTGGGAAGCTCAATGCCGAGGAGCGTGAAGCGCGCAAGAACCTGGCCGCCAGCCGCGAGGCACAGCAGAACGTGGCCAACAATGTGGAAGCCGATGTGCGCGACGCGTGGTTTCAGGCCACCACCGCACGCGATCAGATCGAGCTTTACCGGCAGAACCTTCTGCCCCAGGCGCAGCAGACTTATGACGCCTCGCGCGCCGGCTATGAAGCGGCCAAGACGAGCCTGATCGACTTTCTCGATACGGAGCGTTCGCTCCTCAATTTCCGTCTCGGCTTGATCACAAGCCAAACCGATCTCGCCAAAGCGCTGGCGATGTTGGAACGCGCCATCGGAGTCGATTTGCGCGCCGCGCAGCGAGTTCAATTCACGAAAGAACAGAGAGTCTCGAAATGAATTTATCTTCTCGTCAGTTATTCCTCGCCGGCCTGTGCGTTCTTACCGCCGCAGCCATTGCTGGTTGCGGCAAAAAGGAAAAAGCACCGATGGCACAAGAGGCGCAAAGCGGTCATACCCACGGCGCCGAAGCGGCCGGCAAACAGCTTTACCAATGCTCGATGCATCCGAATATCATTTCGGATAAGCCGGGGAATTGTCCGATCTGCGGAATGGATCTGCAGCCGGTCCGCAAAGTTAATGCCGCGGGCATTCCAGGACGGGGCGCGGTCGATCTCACCGAGCAACAACGGCAACTCATTAACATCCGCACCGTTGCGGTGAAAGAAAAGGATGTGGATCGTTCTGTTCGCGCGGTCGGTGTAGTTACCTACGACCAAAGCAAGGTGGCAGACCTGAACAGCCGCGTCATGGGCTGGGTGGAAAAGCTCTTTGTCGATACCCCGGGCGCACACGTCGAGGCCGGTCAGCCGTTGATGGAGCTTTACAGTCCCGATCTTTACTCGGCCAAGCAGGATTTTCTGCTCGCTTGGCGCAATGCGCGGAAGGCCAAAGGCGCTCGCGGTGAGTACGGCGCGACCCGCGCAAGCGGGGCCGAATCCGTGCTCGAGTCGGCACGGAAACGTTTGGAGCTATTCGGTATTACGGACGAGCAGATCAACGCTCTGGAAACTTCCGGGACGGCGAAGCCGACGATGGAAATCGTGGCGCCCTTCGCCGGCACCGTCCTGCAAAAAGAAGTCGTCGCGGGCAAGATGATTCAACCCACGGCGATGCTCTACCGGATTGCCGATCTCTCGCGCGTCTGGGTTGAGGCGGAGATTTACGAATACGAACTGCCGCTCGTGAAAGTGGGTCAGCAGGCTGAGGTAACATTGACGGCTTATCCTGACCGCACGTTTACGGGCAAGGTCGATTTCATTTATCCCTATCTGCAAGGCCAGACCCGCACCGCGAAGATCCGCGTCGTGCTCGATAACGCCGACGGCGTGCTCAAGCCGGATATGTATGCCAACGTCGAGCTAAAGGCGGATCTCGGACGTGAGATGGTCATTCCCGCCTCCGCGCTCTTCGATACCGGCAAGCGGCAGTACGTCTTCGTCCAGCAGGAGAAGGGACTGTTTGTGCCGAAGGAAATTCAGCTCGGACCAAAGGTTGGCGATGACTTCGTGATTCGAAAGGGACTCGCAACCGGAGAGAAGGTCGTGGTCAACGGCAACTTCCTCCTCGACAGCGAGAGTCAGCTCAAAGCGGCGGCCAGTGGCAGTAGCGAAGAGGACAACAAAACCAGTGCGGCCAAGAACGAGTCCGCACCGCTTCCGAAAGCAGCCGCACCGGTCGCAACTGCTGTAATCGATGCTTACAAAAAAATGTATGAACCGCTAACGCGCGATTCGACTGAAGGGGTCTTCGAAGCGGCGGCGGATTTCAAGAAGCAGCTCGACCGGCTCAAAGACCCAGCTCTAGCTCCGCCGCAAAGAGCCGAAGATTTCGCAAAGCAGCTAAACATCATCGAGCGATGTGCCACCGCCTTTCGGGCCGGAGAAGACCTTACAGAAGCGCGGAAACAATTTGGAGAACTCAGTTCCGCTCTGGTCGATTTGTTCAAAGCCTACCCGCTGCCCTTGGCCGCGCCGCTCACGGTTTTCCATTGCCCAATGTGGAAGCAGTCACGCGCTGACTGGATGCAGGCGGACGCTACCGCGAAAAATCCGTTCATGGGCACTGCCATGACGTCTTGCGGCGAAGTGCAGGGTCAGATCGGAAACGCGGGAGAGATGCAGTAGTATGGCCGCACCCACCTTGCCGCCACCAGAGCCGAATTCGGCAACGGCGCCATCGGCAGTTACTGCAGAACCTCGCCCGACCGCCATCGAGCGATTGATCAATTGGTGCGCGCGCAACGCTTTCCTCGTCGTCATCGCCACCCTTTTCCTGATCCTGGGAGGCGTCGTCGCTCTGCGGAATGTGAAACTGGACGCGATTCCAGACCTTTCCGATGTTCAGGTAATCGTCTTCACCGAATGGCCGGGACGCGCGCCGACGCTGGTCGAAGATCAGGTCACGTATCCGATCGTTAGTGCGCTCGCCGCCGCGCCGAAGGTGAAATACGCCCGCGGCCAGACCTTCTTCGGGCTTTCATTCGTCAACGTCATTTTCGAGGACGGCACCGACATGTATTGGGCACGCTCGCGTGTGCTCGAATACATGAACCAGGTCCGCAACCAACTGCCGGAAGGCGTGAATCCAGTGCTAGGACCGGATGCGACCGGGGTTCGCTGGGTCTATGAGTATGCGTTGGTCGATAAGACGGGGCAGAACAGTCTGGCCGACCTGCGCTCGTTCCAGGATTGGACGCTCCGCTATTACTTGCAAAACACGCCGGGTGTGGCGGAGGTCGCGAGCATCGGCGGTTACGTCAATCAATACCAGGTCGAGATCGATCCGAACAAGCTCCTCGGTTACAACATTCCGCTGAGCAAGGTCATCTCCGCGATCCACAACTCGAACAACGACGTCGGCGGCCGCGTGATCGAGTTCGGCGAAAACGAGTACATGGTGCGCGGCCAGGGTTACATCAAGAACCTCGACGACATTCGCAAGATCGTCGTCGGCATGGGCAAGGATGGCGTGCCCATCACGATCAACGATGTCGCCAAGGTGCATCGCGGCCCCGACATCCGGCGCGGGGCGCTCGATCTGAACGGGCAAGGCGAAACCGTCGGTGGGATCGTGGTCATGCGTTACGGCGAAAATGCCCTAACGACCATCGACGCGGTCAAGAAAAAGCTCCAAGATATCAAGCCATCGCTCCCGCCCGGGGTTGAGATCGTGACCGGCTACGATCGCTCCGATTTGATTCTTCGTGCGGTCGACACCCTGCGGAGCAAGCTGATCGAAGAAACCATCGTCGTCAGTCTCATCTGCATCCTCTTCCTCTTTCACATTCGCAGCGCGCTCGTCGCGATCATTAGCCTCCCGATCGCGATTCTGCTCGCCTTCATCCCCATGACGGCGCTGGGCGTCTCTTCCAACATTATGTCGTTAGGCGGAATCGCCATCGCGATTGGCGCGATGGTCGATGCCGCGATTGTCATGATCGAGAACGCGCACAAGTGGCTCGAACGCTGGAATCATGCCCGCGAAAAGCGCGAGAAGGAGGGCGAAGCCGCGCTGGACAAGACCGAACGCGAGACCGCACGAATGTCGCGTCTCGAGGTCATGATCAAAGCCGCTCAGCAGGTCGGGAGGCCGCTTTTCTTTTCCCTCCTCATCATCACGGTTTCGTTCGTGCCGGTCTTTGCGCTGACAGCGCAGTCCGGCCGGCTCTTCAAGCCGCTCGCTTTCACGAAGACCTTTTCCATGTTCTTCGCCGCGCTTCTCTCGATCACCCTCGTGCCGCTGCTCATGACCTGGTTCATTCGCGGAAAGATCCCGGCCGAATCGAAAAACCCCATTAATCGATTCCTCATCTGGGCCTATCGACCGTTGGTAGAATTCGTTCTGCGGTTTCGAAAGCTGACGCTTCTCATCGCCGGCCTCATTCTACTGCTGACCTGGATTCCGCACTCGAAGATCGGCTCTGAGTTTATGCCGCCCTTGAACGAAGGCTCGCTCCTGTATATGCCGACCGCGCCGCCCGGCGTGGCGATCAGTCAAGCGAAGGACATCCTGCAACGGCAGGACGCGATCATCGCGAAATTTCCTGAGGTGCAAACCGTCTTTGGCAAGGTCGGCCGCTCCCGGAGCGCAACCGATCCGGCTCCGCTCTCGATGGTTGAGACGATCATTTCATTGAAACCGGAGAGTCAGTGGCGCGCCGGGATGACCTTCGACAAGATCAAGGAGCAGTTGACTAAGGAACTGCCATTTCCAGGCATGCCGGCGATCTGGTGGATGCCGATCCAAACCCGCATCGAGATGATGGCAACTGGCATCCGCAGCCAGATCGGGATCAAGGTGCTGGGAAAAGACTTGGCGGTGATCGAGAAGATCGGCGTCCAGATCGAGCGCCTGCTCAAGACGGCGCCGCACACCGCTTCCGCTTTCGCCGAGCGCGTGACCGGCGGTTACTATGTCGATTTCAAAGTCAATCGTGACGCCATCGCCCGCTATGGCTTGACCGTCGCTGACGTGGAAAACGTGATCGAGTCGGCGATCGGCGGAAAGAACATCGAGACTACGGTGGAAGGCCGCGAACGTTATCCGATCAACGTGCGTTACGCGCGCGATTTCCGGAGCGATCTTCCCGCGTTGAAGCGCGTTCTCGTCGCCACGCCCTCCGGCGCACAAGTGCCGCTCGAACAGGTTGCTGATATCAGCAAAACCACCGGCCCGCCCAGCATTCGCGATGAGAACGGATCGCTCGCTGGGTTTGTCTTTGTCGATACTTACGGCGTTGATCTTGGGAGCTATGTCGAGAATGCGAAGAAGCTGATCGCCGAAAATATCAAGCTGCCGCCCGGTTACTACATCGAATGGGGCGGACAGTATCAATACCTCCTCAAAGCGAAGGAAAAACTGAAGCTGATCGTCCCGATCACACTCGTCCTCATCTTCGTTCTGCTTTACCTCAATTTCGGCAACATCGCCGAGACCTTCATTGTCATCCTGAGCATTCCGTTTGCACTCGTCGGCGGTGTCTGGCTCCTCTATTTGCTGGGGTATAACTATAGCGTCGCTGTCGCTGTCGGATTTATCGCTCTGGCCGGAGTCGCGGCGGAGACTGGCGTCGTCATGATTGTCTACCTCGACGAAGCCTGGCGACATTTGAAGCAAACTAATCCCGCTCCGAAGGCGAGCGATCTCT
The DNA here is from genome assembly GCA_046593335.1 of Chthoniobacterales bacterium. Classification (GTDB taxonomy): domain Bacteria; phylum Verrucomicrobiota; class Verrucomicrobiia; order Chthoniobacterales; family UBA10450; genus Palsa-1392. The sequence continues at coordinate 9,885 of JBKJNW010000033.1, forward strand.
ACCACGCGGTCATGGAAGGCGCCGTGCAACGGGTGCGTCCCAAGATGATGACAGTGAGCGCGATCATCGCCGGGTTGTTGCCAATCATGTGGGGCCACGGCGCAGGAGCCGACACGATGAAGCGCATCGCGGCCCCGATGGTGGGAGGGATGCTTAGCTCGACCATCCTGACTTTGCTCATCATCCCGGCGATCTACTATTTGTGGCGCAGCCGTGAAGTGGAGCGCGCCCCAGCCACTCCTTCGCCGCGGCGGAAGCTCGTCTGGGTGGGGATTGCAGTGGCGGTAATTCTCGCAATGGGTGCCTGGTGGTTGTGGCCGATTCAGCGCACTGGCGGTGGCAATCTTTCGGAGGTGATCCAGACCGAGAGCGTCGGAGATTACCAGTTCGAGATTCTGGGGAAGAAAGCCGAACTTCACGTGGGCCAAAACCCCGTGGAAGTAAGAGTCACGCGTGATGGCGCTCCCATCGACGTGGGCAATGTTTCCTTTGAACTGCGGATGGACATGCCCGGCATGCCAATGCGTGCGAACGCTCCGCTCGAGAAAACAGCGAAACCGGGAATCTACTCAGGCACGATGAAAATCGATATGCAGGGTGAATACACCGGTCAGGCTGGTTATACCGGCCCCAAAGGCGAGGCGCAGAAAACCTTTACCGTGCGCGTAGCGCAATGAGTTAACGCCCCTCCGCGACCACAGAAAAGAAGCAGCAACCGACCGAGAAATGGAGCAATGAACTGATGAACAACGGAATGATGCAAGGCATGGGCGGGATGATGATTCTGGGCGGAGCGATCGGAATTCTAATCGTCGTCCTCTTGATCGTGGTAATCGTGAAACTGCTAAAAAAATGAACCGGCCGCCCGGCTCGCGGGCGTCAGCCGGGCGCACTCCTTGAAGAAGCTTTTCAAATATTCGACGCTCACCGGAGCTGCGCTGGTCCTTCTGAGCGGTGTCCTCCTGATTGCGGTGAGATTCTACGCGCGGCGGGAGACGGAGGCTAGGATCAGGATCACGTCACCTGACGGGATTCATGCGATCGAGCGAATCCAGCTAGGTGGCGTCGAGCAATGGATTCAAGTGCGCGGCGAAGACCGCACCAAACCGATTCTGCTCTTCTTGCACGGCGGCCCCGGTTTTCCGCAGATGCCGTTTGCTCATCTCAACGCCGAGTTGGAAAAACACTTCGTCGTCGTGCAGTGGGACCAGCGCGGCGCCGGAAAGTCCTACTCCTGGTCGATCCGGGATGACTCGATGAGGGTCGAGCAGTTCGTTAGTGATACCCATGACCTCGTGCGGATGCTTTTGCAGCGATTTCAGCAGCCGAAATGTTATCTCGTCGCACATTCCTGGGGCACGGTTTTCGGAACGCTCGCGGTGGCGCGCGATCCGCAACTCTTCTCCGCCTACGTCAGCATCGGACAGGTGGCCGATTTTCCGGAATCGCAGCAGGTGCGTTATCAATTCGCGCTCGACGCGGCGCGCCGGGATCAGAACGAGAAAGCGCTCGCGACTCTGCGCCGGATCGGTCGTCCCCCTTATCCGAGCTTTGATCAAAGCGATCTCCTTGAAAAATGGGTCAGCCACTACGCCGACCTCACGTATCCCAACATCAGTTCCTGGCGGATGGCGTGGTGGGCCTTGGAATCACCCGCCTATTCGTGGATCGATCTCATTAAAATTCCACTCGGGGTGCGCTATTCCTCAGACCGCCTATGGCGGGAAGTGTTTTATCAGATCAATCTTTTCCAGCAGGCCCCACGTCTCGAGGTGCCGGTCTACTTTCTCCTCGGCCGCCATGACGAAGTGGTCACGGCCAAAGTCGCGGAGCGCTATTTCCGAGCGCTGATTGCGCCGGCCGGCAAGCGGCTGATCTGGTTTGAGAATTCCGGGCACTGGCCGCAATTCAACGAGCGGAAAAAATACCGCGAGACGCTGATCGATCAGGTGCTACGGGAGACGATTCGCTGAGGTCTGGCCGCTTGACTATATGCTTTGACAGGTATATAGATTCGGTCTTATGAAACTGAATGAACTCAAGTCTCTCCTCCGCGCGCATCCGGCGGCGCATCCTCGTTTCCTTTTGCCGGACGGCGAGCAAATTTCCGCGCACTTCCACATCACTGAGGTCGGGCACGTCGCGAAAAAGTTTGTCGATTGCGGCGGTACCTTGCGCGAGCGCGAAGCGTGCGTGCTGCAAACCTATGTGGCCGATGATTACGAGCACCGGCTCGAGGCCGGACGGTTTGCCGACATTCTTGAACTCGGGAAACCGATTCTGCCGAGCGACGATCTCGACGTCGAAGTGGAGTGGGATTGCTGCGTCATCTCGCAATACCCGATCGAATCGGCCCGTGCATCCGGCGACCAGATCGAGTTCCGACTCGCCGCCAATCACACCGATTGCCTGGCCAAAGAAAAGTGTGGCTGTGAATCGGAAGCCGAGGTCGCCGCTGAAGTCCCGGCCACAGCTGGCTGCTGTCGTTAGGCCGTGATGAAGCTGGTCGAAATCTACCAGTGCTTCTGCGATCCGACGCGCCTCCGCATCCTGCATCTGCTGACGCAGTCGCCGTTGTGCGTTTGTCATTTTCAGGACGCCTTGCGCGAGCCGCAGGTGAAGATCTCGAAACATCTCGCCTACCTCCGCGCTCGCGGCTTGGTGGAGACGAAAAGGAGCGGTAACTGGATTATATATGCGCTCCCGGCGAGACCGTCGGAGGACTTGGCGATGAACATGAAATGTCTCGCGGATTGCACCCAAACGGATCCGATTTTTATGAAGGATCTGCAACGTTTGGAGAAACTGCGGGCAAATTGCTGCGAGCCCGCCGAGGTTTTCGCGCGGTGAATCGACCATGAAAGAACGCGTCCTCTTCATCTGCATTCACAACAGCGCCCGCAGTCAGATGGCGGAAGCGTGGCTGAATAAAATCTGCGGCGATCGTTTCGACGCGCAGAGCGCCGGGTTCGAACCGGGCACTTTGAACCCGCTCGTCGTTGCCGCCATGGCCGAGGTCGGAATCGATATTTCGCGCAAGCTGACGCAGGCCGTCTTCGACGTCTGGAAATCCGGCCAGCTTTTCGCCTCTGTCGTCACGGTCTGCGACGAATCGAGCGCGGAAAAATGTCCCATCTTTCCGGGACCGGGGGTGCGTTTGCATTGGGGTTTTCCCGATCCCTCTGGGCTGACTGGCACAGACGAGGAAAAAATGGCGGGCGTGCGCAAAATTCGCGACCAGATTCGAGCCCGGGTTGAAACCTGGTGCGATGAAGTTTGCCCTCCGGCGCGCTGATGGAAGCTCCTCTCCAGCCTCGGCTCGCGACCGCCGCAGACGCGGCGGCGATCAATGAGATCTACAACCATTACGTCCGCACCTCGACCGCCACCTTCCAGGTGGAGGATGAAACGACGGCAGAGCGAGAAGAGGATTTGGGTGGGCGGACGCCCAGTCAGCCGGTGATCGTGCTGGAGGCCGGGGACGGCATGGTCGGCTGGGGAGCGCTTTCGCCCTTTCAGTCGCGCTGCGCTTATCGCGAGACGGTCGAACTGACCGCCTACGTGCGCCACGACTCGCATCGGCAAGGATACGGTCGTCTGATCGTGCAGGACCTGCTCGCCCGCGCCCGTTCGTTAGGCTATCATGCCGTCATCGCCGTTTCCTGCGAGGAATCGGCCGGGATGATTCGATTACTCGGTTCGTTAGGCTTTGTCGAGGCGGGGCGGCTCTGCCAGGTCGGGAGCAAATTCGATCGCCGGCTCGACGTCATTTACCTACAGTTACTACTCTAGGCGAAGCGCGCACGACGGCGCGGGCGCGATATAGTGTGAGGAGGAACGACCAACCGGAGGAGATGTAATGATCAGCTTTGATGACAATGACTATGGCGAGACCGATCTTTTGAAGGGGCTGCTGGCCGGAGTAGCGGGCGGGTTGGTCGCTTCATTTTTGATGGAGCAATTCCAAGCGGCCTGGAGCGCGACTTCGGAGGCGATGAGTTCGTCGAAAAAAACCGGCGGCAGGAAACCTGACCCGGCGACGGTGAAGGCGGCGAATGTGCTCTCGGAAAAAGTGACCGGACGCAAAATCCCGGGCAATTACAAGCCGCTCGCAGGTGAAGCGGTCCACTACGGAATGGGTGCGAGCTCCGCCGCGGTCTACGGAGTCCTGGCGGAAGTGGCCCCGATTGTCACGATCGCGGACGGGGCCGCCTTTGGCACCGGAGTCTGGCTGCTGGCCGACGAGCTGGCGGTGCCGGCAGCCGGTTTGTCGAAGTCGCGCAAGGAAATTCCCCTAACGAAGCACATTTATGCGCTTGCGTCGCATCTCGTCTACGGCTGGATCACGGAGACGGTGCGCCGCGCTGTGCGCCGGGCCTTGTAGCGGGAGGAGGCGGCGGGATGGCGTGGTTTCTGCCTAACGAGCGACCTTTTCAGGCCGCGGCGGCGTGCTTCCGTGGCGTCGGAGCAGCGCGAACGGCCGGGCGCTGGGGGCGAATCACATTGGCTGTGGCGGCGTTGTGGGCGTGCCGGCGGAAGGCGGTCGGCGTCAATCCCACCCGGCGTTCGAAGGCCCGGCGAAAGGCATCCGAGCTGCGAAAGCCAACGCTCTCGGCCACTCGTTCGACGGTCGTGCGCAGGCCGAGGAGGCGCCGGCGGGCTTCGCTCAGTCGTAGTTCTTCGACAAAGTCGGCCGGGGTGCATTCGAAGATCTGTTTGAAAAGCCGGCTGAAGTGCCGCGGGCAAAGGCAGGTCCTTTCCGCGAGCGAATCCACTGTCATTCTTTCGTGCAGATGACCCAGGATCCAGGCGGGCAATTCGGCCACTCGTTCCGTGGGATCGGCCTGGTAGACCGTCGGCTCGAAATCATCTCCACCCACACCGGGCGGCCGCAGGCGCATGACGAGCTCACGCGCCACGCTTCTGGCGATTTCCCCGCCGTAATCCTCCTGGATTAAGGCGAGAGTCATCTCGATGCCTGCGGTCCCCCCGGCGGAGCTATAAAAAGCTTCATCTTTCAAAAACGCGACCGACCGGTTGATCCTGATCTTGGGAAAACGTTGCGCGACATCGCGGGCAAAACGCCAGTGGGTTGTGAGATGCCGGCCGTCGACCAATCCGCTTTGCGCCAGCGCATAGAGACCGGTCGAGACAGAGGCGATACGGCGAGTCCGGCTGGCTTGCGCAGCGACCCAGCGCGCTGCCTGTTGCCGCGTCTCCGCGTGGCGGAGCCCTTTCCCGCCCGGGATGAGGATGGTGTCGAATTGCGGGGCAGAGTCAGCCGCCACGTCGGCCTTGAAATGCAAGCCGGACTCGGAAGTGAAACTCCTGTTCAACAGGCCGACGATGATCGGTTTGTAACAGGGCGGCCCGGCGGTTTCGCCCGGATGATGGGCGCTGCTCAGAGCTTCCAGCGGACCAGTTAGGTCGAGGGCGGCGACGTTGTCGTATCCGAGAAAGCCGATCAGTTTTGGTGTCCGTTCCTGGGCCAGCTTTGCGAAATAAGTCATGGCGCAAGGCGGCGAAGAGCGGCTCGTTCGGCGGCAGGGTTTTGTCTCACACCCTTAAATGCAATAACCGCGGGCAAATCAGCTCACGCGGGGAAAACCTTTTTTGCGCGGAGTGTGCCTGGGAGCGCCGGCGGCTAATCCAGCGCGATCGGTTTTCGGGCCTCGATGAGAAATTGTTCAAAGCGCGGGTCATCGCGCAGGGCGTCCCAGGACGGGTTGAACTTCAGATCGCCATAGCTCGGACCGGCCGCCATTTTAACCAATGGTGCGAGCTGCTCGAGGGCCGTTTCCTTGTTTCCGACCCAGCCCTGGATTTGGGCCTGCATCGCGGCGATGTCCGGGCCTTCCGCGGCGTCGCGCCAGGTCGGAACCAGTTGCACGGCTTGCTGGCTGGCTTGCAGGGCATCTTCGGCGCGTCCAAGACCGCGGTAAGCCCAGGCGAGATTAATAAGGGTGGAAGCGTCCCGCGGATTCTTTTTCAGGGACGGCTCCAAGTTCTGCAGCGCTTTCTTGAATGCTTGCCGGCTTGCCTCCGCGTCGCCCTGCGCCCGAGCGATGGTTCCCTGCATTAAATCCAGAAAATAGGGCGCCGGCGCCATGGTGGATTTTCGCGCCAACTCGAGCTCGCGCAGAGCCGCGGCGAAATTCCGCTCGTAGAGTGCCGCCTGAGCGAGGGCAGCGTGGCTCTCGCCGCTCAGGTTGCTGGTGCTTTCGAGAAAGGCACGGGCCCGTGCCGGTTCGCCTTGCGCGAGAATGCTATCCGCCTTGAGCGACCAAAAAGGCGCCGACCGCACGGAGATATTCTTGATCGCTTCGTCGGCCTTTTTCTCTGCCTCCGAATATCTCCGCAGAAACATGTAAGTCTGAATGACTTCGGTGGCGATAAAAGGATCGTGCGGATCGAGCTCCCACGCTTTCTCTCCATCGCGCAGCGCTTCCTTCCAATGACCCAGTCGACGCTCGGTCAGAGCACTGAGATCAAAGAACTTCGCGCGCCCGCCCGGCGAGGGAGGAGGCGCGGCGGCAAGCTCCGCCTGAGCTTTTTCATAATCGCGCAAGCCATTGTAGTAATATTGCGCTTGCGCGAGATGACTCTCGGCCAGGTTGGGCGCGAGCCGGAGCGCTGTCTCCGCCGCCACCCGCGCTTTCTCGAGCCGGCCCGGGGTCATGTCACCCTCGAAGCGATAAACGTAGAGGTGGGCGTCGGTCAGGAGACAATAGGCGAGGGCGAACCTGGGATCTCTCGCCACAGCCTGGTTGAGCAAGTCGATCGTCGTCTTATAATCATACTGGACGAACGCTTCCCGCGCTCTCAGGTATAAGTCATAGGCTTGCACGTCCGCCGTCGGCTGACTTTCAATCGCAGCCTTTTCCCGCGCCGATAGCTTGCCTTTGAGTTGGGCGACGACCGTCTGGGAAAGATCACTTTGCAGGGCGAAGAGGTCTTCCAATTTGCGATCATACTGTTCCGCCCACACCTGCACGTCCGATCCGGTATCGATTAACTGCGCATTGACACGGACACGGTCGTTCATCCGCCGCACGCTGCCCTCGAGGACATAGGCGACGCCGAGGTTCTGCCGGATCTCGCGCACGTCTCGGACGCCCTTTCGATATTGGGAAACACCGGAGCGGCTAATCACTTTGAGGTCTTCCGCCTTGGCCAGATCAGTCAGGATGTCGTCCTGCACTCCGTCCGCGAAGTAACTGGTGCCATCGGGAGCGGCGAAGTCGTCGAAAGGGAGCACCGCGATGCTCTTGGCCGGGATCGGAGCGCTCGCCTCACGATAAGACTGGCGCGCTGTCGTTTGGGAATGGCGGTAAAGATAAAAACCTGCAAGGAGCACCAGCACCAGAGTCAGTGCGGTCAGGCCGATTCCTTTCGCCGAAGGGCGGTGGCGTCCGGCAAAGCGGAGCAGGCGGTAAGGAACGGTGTGAGGCCGGGCGTGAACCGGCTCACCTGCGAGGTAATGTCGGATATCCTGCTCCAGGTCGGCAACGGAGTCATAGCGCTCCGCTGGATCCTTGCGCATCGCGCGCAGGATCACGGCGTCAAGATCACCCCGCAGGGCGTGGCCAATCTCGGGTTCGCGCGCGGCGAGGCTGGGTCGGACTGGGTCCTCTTCACAAACGACCCGTGTCACTTCATCCAGGCCAGGTTGGAGCGTGCGAAACTGGTGCGGAGTTACACCGGTTAGGATTTCGTAGAGAAGCGCGCCAAGGGCATAGATATCACTGGCGGTTGTGACCGCATCGCCCCGTGCCTGCTCCGGTGAAGCCGAAATAGGAGTCAGGCGTTGCTGACCGGTAGCGGTGAGGGCGAGGGGGTTTTCCTCGAGCAGCTTGGCGATGCCGAAGTCGAGTAGCTTGGGTTCGCCTTCGGCCGTGACAAGAATGTTGCTCCTTTTGAGATCGCGATGGACGACGCGACGGCGATGGGCCACTTCGACCGCTGCGCAAATCTTCAGGAAAAGAGCAAGGCGCGGGCGAAGGGAAAGGTGATGCTCCTTGACGTAGTCAGTGACCGGAGTGCCCGGGACATACTCCATCACGAAGTAAGGCAAACCTTCCGCGGTCGTTCCGGCATCAAAAAGCGCGGCGATGTTGGGATGATCGAGGGAAGCAAGCACTTCGCGCTCGGCCCGAAAGCGATCCAGCAGCTCTGTCGTATTGCCGTCGACCGGTTTAATGATTTTGATCGCGACCTCTTTTTCAAAATAGCCATCGGCCCGCGCGCCGAGATAGACGGTCGCCATGCCGCCGTGTCCCAGCTCTCGCACGATGACGTAGGCGCCGACGCGGTGTCCGGTGAGAGAAGTTCTCTCGCGCCGCACGGCCGTGCTCGCGACCTGGGCGCATTCCTCCAGGCGATCGCTTCCTTCCGCCGCGATCGTCTCGGCCCCGGCGAGAAATGATTCTGCCTCTCGCAGCAGGCTCAGGTCTTCCCCGCATTCGCGTTGCAGCAAGGCGGTGCGGGCGACGGGAGAATCCACCTCCAAAGCATCGGCGACGATCCCTTTGAGGCGGCTCCAGCGTTCTTGGTTCATCTTGCTAACTGCGAATCCCGATCATCTTGCAACGAAACATGCCCTTGCGATCAACTGCATTCCAGCAGGCTGCGGCGTAACCAAAGCTTGGCCACGGCCCATTCGCGTTTCACGGTGGCGGGTGAAATCGCCATGAGGGTGGCAATTTCATCGATCGTTAGGCCAGCAAAAAAACGCAGTTCCACGATCTGGGCCTGGCGCGTATCAAGTGCCTCCAGTTCCCGGAGCGCTTCGTCCACCGCCGCGACGTCAATCTGGTGGCGTTCGTAGAATTCCAGGATCACTTCCGTCGGGTCGGTCCCGCCGCGCTTGGCCCGCGTCCGGGCGACGGCGTGATTGGTGAGAGTCTGGCGCATGAGCCGCGCGAAGATGGCAAGAAGATGGGCGGGATTGTCCCAGGCCACCTGCCCCTGGGCGGCGAGCCGGAGATAGGCTTCGTGGACGAGCGCCGTGCGTTGCAGGGTGTGTTCGGGGCGTTCATGGCGCAGGTAACCGCCCGCCAGCATGCGCAACTCCTCGTAAACGAGCGGCATGATTTCCGCCAGCGCCTTGCGGTGATCGGAGGGTGTCTCCGCTTTCGTCGCCGGAGGTGCAGACGGCGGCAGAGCCGGAGCCGATCCGGCCTCGCCCGAGCTCTCGGTATCTCGCGTCGTCATGCAGACGGCCAGTTCTTCATTGCGATTGGTGCTGGTGTTTCCTCTGCGAACAGAGCCGCTGGAAGATAAACCAAATCGCACTTTATTGCGAAAGTCGCCACGAAGCCGACGAAACGATCCGCGCCGGCCGCGGTCGCGAGAAGCCGGCAAAGAAAGGAGGCAGCGGCCGAAACCGCTGCCTCCGCGCAGAACTATGTGCTGGCGCTCTTTCAGAACTTCTTCGTCAGCTGAAGGTAAACAAACCGCCCCGTCGGATCGTAGAGGAAGCCCGGATACTTGGTCGAGTTGCCACCAAGTCCGTAAGCTTTCGGAGGATCCTGACCGAAGATGTTAGTACAACCGAGTGTGATGGTCGTGTTATTAAGGGCACGCTGCCACATTGGCATGCTGTAATTGGAGGTCTGCGAGAGCGAGCTTTCCGTCGGCTTGCCATTCTTACCCATCGACACGTCTGTGGCATCTTTCGAATAACCCGCCACCGGATTCTGGGCTACCGGTGCGACGAAGGTAAAGTCATATGACGCCTGGCCATCAATAGTCCACGTCTGACTGACCCAATGATTGCGAGCACTTGGCAACAGCTCATGATAACCATCGAGAAATCGCGCGGTCCCCACTAAATCAAAACCATTCCACGCCCAATCGAGGCGCTGGACGCCTTTCCACCGTAGATTGCCGTCAACGGAGATGGTGTCGGCAATCCCGAAGATGGCCACGCCTGCCAATTGTGCTGTCCTACCATCGGGTGTGCCTTGGAACTCGAAGGAATCCAAGTAGGATACCTGGCTGAGGGAGGTGAATGTTCCGAAGCGCGAATTATAGACGTACTGCACACCTAGATCGACCCCAGATGCCGTGGTTGATCCGCTGTTGATAAAGGGCACGAAGATACGTTGTATATATCCTTGCGCATCGCGCTGGACGATTTCGCCCGGCAGCAATCCGCCGAATTGCTCACGCTGCAAGATCGCGGGGATGTTGGAGATGATGATTTGTCCCGTCTGTTCGGTATCCCAGAGGTCGACCGTTACAGTTAGACCGTTAACAAACTTCGGTGTCCAGACAATGCCCGCAGTAAACGAGGTGGAGTCTTCCGGCTGCAGCGTGGGAGTGCTGGTGTTAACAATATTTTGCTCTCTTTCCGTCCGGCTTGGATCTCCAATCGGCACTGGAGGACCACCCAATGACGTGGGCAGCGTATCGGTGACAGGAGCGAGGGCCGAGGTCGGGCTACCGTATAGTTGGATTAACGACGGTTCGAGGAAACCCTTCCCGATCGTTGCCCGTACGGTCAGCGTCTCGTCAAAGGGTTGCCAGCGGAGACCAAACTTCGGCACTGTGACGTTGGTGCTGTTGTTGCGGAATTCCTCGTACCGCACCGCGGCCGTCAGTTCCAAGGAGTAGAAGCCAGGGAAATTGAAGGTCGGACTCGTGATTGGAATATTGGCTTCGGCGTAGACCGCGAAATCCTTGCGGCCCGCCTGTGTGCTCGCACCCGGCGACTGACTGGCGATATCACCATCGAGCGATAGTTGATCGATGACCTGAGTGAGCTGCTCGCGTCGAAATTGGCCGCCAAAGGCAAAACCAATTCCGCCAGCCGGGAGCTTTAAGAGAGAGGTGGTATAAATATTGAGATCGAGCGTTGCGATCTCAGAGGTATCCACATCTTTGGGGTGAATGGTGGCGTAGGCGACATCCGCGAAATTACTTGGAATCGGCGCGCCATGCAAAGCATCCCCAAAGGGATTAAACGCAGTTCCCCCGGCGAGAGCGCCACCGGGCGCGAAAACAGATGAGTTCTGGTTCAGGATTTGAGTGAGACGGCTGGCCGAAATCGACTGGATCTCCTGAGTGACTTTAATGTTGTTGTAACGGAAGCCGGCGTCGTAACCCCATGTCCCGTCGAACAACTTGTCGCCGCGAAGTCCGATCGTCGCGAAGAAGTTGTCGGTCGTGGCGTCGAGTAGCCGATTGCCGAACTCCAGCAGGCGGGCCCGGCTGCCTCCGGAAATGATCTGGTTAAAAGGATTAAACGGATTAACCGCATCGGGCGGCAGCCCGGTCTCTTCGAAAGTAGGTGTGTTGGGAGGAGCCACGCCGTTAAGATTAGTCCCCGGCGGGATGGCAATTGTCGTCGCGCCTGGTTGCAGAAAATTGTTCGTCGCGACTGGGGCCAGTTCGTTGTGCGAGCTGCTGTTTTCGTAGAATAAATCCGCGAACAATATCATCTGGTCGCCGAAGATCTTGTGGGTGACGTTGGCAAAACCGCCGTAGTTTTCAATCGTCGGATAGGCACCGGAAAAGAGGTTGTAATCGAACCCAGGAAGAACGCCCGACCTCGGCCGCGTATTTGAGTAAATGTAACTGGACGTCGGAGAGAAGCCATTCGAACCGTTCGGAGCCGTGCCAAAGATGACTGGAACTAACGCGCCAGTCGAATCCGTGGGCAAGAGCGCTGGATCAACCCCAGCTGCCACGACCACAGCACTTGATAACTGCAGGTTGTACGGAGTTGTGTTGCTGCTCAGGAAGGGCGGTTTGTTCGAAAAGCCACGATCACGATTAAAGATCGAGTTACGATGATAGAAGTTCATCGCCCCGGTGATACTTGTCTTATCATCTCCCACACCAAAAAGGACTGAAGCGCGAAACTCTCCGGAGTCTTTGTCAAGCGTATTGCCGTATTCCAACGAGGTCGCGGCGCCGTGATAATCGTGGCGGAGCTTGATGTTAACCACACCGGCGACCGCATCGGCACCATAGGTGGTCGAAGCCCCGTCCTTCAGAATCTCGATGCTCTCAATGGCTGCTTCCGGAATCGAGCGCAAATCGAAAAATGACACGGTGCCACCGGCACCGATGGGATACGGAGCCAGACGCCGGCCGTCAATTAGGACCAGCGTATATTGGGGGCCGAGAGCTCGCAGGGAGACGGCACCGGCGCCCGGCGTAAATCCAGTAGCGTTATTGGAAAGAGGGATGCCACCCCCATTGGCCACCGGAAGATCTTTGATAAGCGCTTCTGCGGAACGCTGACCGGACTTATTGATTTGATCACGGTTGATATTGAGCACCGGGTTGGGTCCGACCTCCTGCGCAGTCGGGATGTTTGAGCCGGTCACGATGATGCGCTCGGTCTCGGCAGCGCCGCCGCCGTCGTTTGTAGGTAGCTGACTATTGGGGGCCGGGGCCGCGCCGGTCGCTCCCGGTGCATTGAGTGGTTCGGCCGGACTTAGAGCGGCGGGTGACGGTTCTTGCCCGAGTGCGGGCCCGACGGCGAGCAGTGTGGTCGCGAGGCCGCTCAAAAGAGCGGCGCTGAATTTTCCTTGCTTGGCTATTAGCTGTATGATCATTGGTCTCTCCATGGGTTTGGTTAGGTAGCAACCAAGTCATAAGGCGGAGCGCGAAATCAGCGTTAGGACTTAAAGCCGACAGTTCGAGACCTGGGCCAAGTACATTTGAACGCGTATCAGGACCAGGTGTCGGGGTTCGGCGGGCCTAACGAACAAGAGCACGTGTCCGGGGATGCTGGCCTTGCGGTCTGGCCTCATTCCCGGCCAGGTAGCTGGCCGGGCCGGAACCGAAACGACGCTCGAAGGCGCGGCGGAAAGTGTTGGCATCGCGAAAGCCCACGCTAGTGGCCACGCTTCGCACTGTTCTTCCGCGGGAGGAAAGTCGGCGCCGGGCTTCGTTCAGACGCAAATTCTCGACGAATTCTCCGGGGGTGTCACCAAAGACGCTTTTGAAAGCGCGGGTGAAATGGGCGGGGCACATGCAGGCCTGCCTGGCCATAATTGCCACCGTCAGATTTTGTTGGAGGTTTCGCATGATCCAGGCCACGAGATCGCCGAAACGATCGATCGGCTGGCGGGCTGGAACCGGCTCTGCTTCTTTGGCCGGAATCGCTTTTCCGGCCACGAGATAGGTCATGAGCTCCTGGTTTGCAGCCAGAGCCACGTGTTGGCCGTAGTCTTCTTCGATCAACGCCAGGGCGAGGTCGACCCCGCTGGTCACGCCGGCCGAAGTATAGAACCGCCCATCTTTCAGCAGCCGGGTTTTATGATCGACTCGCAGGGCTGGGTAGCGCCGCCGTAAATCCGAAGCCGCACGCCAGTGGCTCGTAACGGCGCGGCCGTCGAGCAGGCCGGTTGGTGCGAGGACGTAGATTCCGGTGCAGAGCGCGGCCATCCGCCGCGTCTCGCCCGAGCGGCTCACCAGCCATTCCGAAAGCGGTTCCCAAATCTGGCGCGACCGAACCCCCTTGCCACCGCCCACAATAATCGTGTCCAAGGGCGGCGCGGTCAGGACCGAGTCTTGCGGATGGAAGACCATCCGCGACTCCGCGCGGAAAGATTGAGTCGTTAGGCCAATGATTTTTAGCTTGTAACAAGGGATGCGGCCTCCAAATCCGTCCTCCAAGGCCGCGGCCGCAAAGACATCGGCCGGCAGGGAGAGATGGGAAGCGGTAACGCCATCAAAACCAACGAGCCCGATCGTGATGGGACTCATGCGGCGATCAGTGCCCGCTGCCCAGAGGCAGTTGCTCGACCTTTGCGCCGTAGCGCCGCACGAGCAGCGCGATCGGGAGGCCGATGAAAAGGATGTGGACTGCAAGATCCGTCCCATCCGCGAGCGCAGTCCATTGGAACGGCGGCGCGGCCGAGAGTGGCAGCACAACTTTGCGGAGAAAGAAAAAGATGGCCGCTCCATAGAGAACGCCAAAGAGCGGCGCGCGACGAATGAGAACAGTCATCTTCCGGCTCGCGAGGTAGTAGAGAGCGGCCGCGCCAAAGGCGATGAGGAAATGAATAACGAGCCCGAGAACCGCGCTGGCCCAGCCGCCGCGGTAGGAATCTATTCCCAAGAGCCCGCTTGCAATCGATTGCAGTATCTGCGCCGGCAGTACGTCTTGGAGGCCGTAGAATGTGACCGCATAGATGAGGTCACAAACGCCCGCCACGAGGCCACCCAGGATAATGGGAGTCAGGGCGCGATTTGATCTCGCATCGGAATCGACCGGCCCGAGTTCGTCCGGTGGAGAATGCGCCGGAATTCTGTCCCACCATGCAGAGCTCATATGAGCCCGATCATGGAACGGAAGCGCGACGTGGGGTTAGGACAGTAAAGCGACCATCTCAGCCATCTAGGAAGGCGTCGGGCGCAGCCGCTGCCGCCCGTAGACGACGAACCCCAAGAGCAAGGCCACCAGCAATGGAATCGCCGCCTGCGCTGGGTGCGGGCCGAGAACTGTGATAACAATGGCGCCGAGCATGATGATGAGCAGACCAATCGCGGCGAGCGAGGTCAGGCCTGGCCGAATTCCAAGCCAGGCCGGTAAAACTAAACCGAGTCCGCCCAGGATTTCGCACACCCCGACAAAACGAAGTAAAGAACCGGGCATGGCCATTTCCTTCGTCATCGCCTCGATCGGCGTGACCAGTTTCATGACTCCCCCGAAAATAAAGAGTGCCGCGAGCAATCCTTGAATGACCCAAAACGTATATTTCATGTTTGATCCTTTCTCGTTTCTTCGGCCTGCGTTTCTCCCAAGTCAACGATCATCCCGCGCCGAGTTGGACATTCGGCCGAAGATTTTGGCTGCGGGTGCGGTCGGCCGGGGCAGAACGCCTCACGGCGCCGCTAGCGCGCCGACGATCTTGTAAACGTGATAAGGAATCTTTCGCATGTCCTTGCCACCGTTGAAGCGCGCCATCTCCTGAATCTGCGAGGTGGTGACAAAGAGGGAGCCGTCTGGTCCCCAGGCCAGGCTGTCGGGCCAGCTGAGTCGCCCATCGGACGCGATCGGGGTCAGTTTCTGATCCTTCGGATCGAACGCCACCACCGCGCCATGTTCAATGTCGGTCAGATAGAGTTTCCCATTCGATCCCATGATCATCCCATCCGGGGCCGGAGTTTCTGTGACCGTTTCCACTTTTGCCGCCAGTTCCTGTGTCGTTAGGCGAGAATTCAGCAGGTCGGGGATTTTGATTCGGTAAAGGGTCTGTCCGGTCAGCGCATGGAAGTAGAGCAGGCCGCTTAGGCGATCGAGCGCGATGCCATCGGAATGGATTTGCGGCGGCTTGCCGTTTTCTCCGAGCAGGTCGTGACCCTTGACCTGGAGCTTGAAATCCTTTTCCGCCTGGGTGGAATGATCGCCCTCCAGCAGCCGCCGCGCTTTTCCGGTGCGCAGGTCGACCACGACGATCGCACCCAGCCCGGAATCGGTGATGAAAGCAGTCTGAGTCTTGGTATCGACGCGGACATCGTTCAGATAGCTCTTTTTCGGCGCGATCTCCTCACTGAATGGAATCGTCTGCACGACCGCATTCTTGACCAGGTCGACTTTGACCAGTTTAGGACCGCCTTTCACGATCTCCTTCATTTTCGGAGCCGCCGGGTCGAGAATCCAAAGGCTGTCGCTTTCGTCGACATAGACGCTCTGGACACAGACGAAGTGTCTCCCCGGCGCGCCGCCTGTCCCATTCCATTCCTCGTTCGGGTAAGGGACCGGCTTTCCGTCGATCACTTCCGCGACTGAGAGAGTGTGTGGATCGGACCAGTCGGGGAAATTGACGAAAACGCGCCCCTGTTTCGAGACCGCGACTCCGGTTACCTGTTGATCGGGAAAGCTCGCGATCATTTCCAAGGTCGCGAGGTCGGCGGGCATCGGAGCTGCCGTGAGCAACGACAGCGCAAGAACGGAAGAGGCAATGGAAAGTTTCATCTTGTTGATTCGTTTTCGGGCAACCACTGGTTTGACCGGGCTCAATGCGCCCGCCCCGCGGTTCGTTAGGCGAGGCAGATTCTAGAAGCCTGCCCGCCCCGGGAAAGGTCGCACTCTTTAAGCGTTCGGCTGGCAAAATTCTTCGCTTGGTTTCGCGCGCAAAGCAGGCGAGGAGATTCCGCCCGCCGATGAAAGCGAACGAATTTCAACGCACCGCCTCCGTGCCGGAGGATCTCACCGGCCGGCCGCGCCGGGTGGCGACCGGGGGCGTTTCCTGGCGAAAAACCTTCTCCGCCTTCCAGTACCGAAATTACCGGCTCTACTTTTGGGGCCAGCTCGTCTCCCTCATCGGCACCTGGATGACGAGCACCGCGCAAGGCTGGTTGGTTTACCAGCTGACCGGTTCCAAGGCATTGTTAGGCATCGTCGCCGCCGCCGGGACCGCGCCGATGCTGTTCTTCGCCGCCCTCGGCGGGTGGGCCGCCGATCATTTTCCGAAACGGTCCGTTCTCATCTGCACCCAGGTCGCGATGATGATTCTTGCCTTTGTCTTTGCCGGCCTGGTCTGGACCGGGCTCATTCGGCCGTGGGAGATTATCGTCCTCGGCCTTTGCGGCGGCGTCGTGATGGCCTTCGACATGCCGGCGCGGCAATCGTTCGTGGTCGAAATCGCGAGCCGCGAGGACTTGATGAACGCCATCTCGCTCAATTCCGCGATGTTCAATGGCGCGCGGATCATCGGCCCGGCCATCGCTGGTTTTCTGATGGCGAAAGTCGGTATCGCCCTCTGCTTTTTCATCGATGGCGTGAGCTTCCTCGCCGTTCTCGCCGGACTGCTCATGATGCGCCTGCCGCCGCACGTCCCGAGTCTCGCGCGGGGCGGACCGCTCGCGCAATCGCTCGAAGGTTTCCGTTACGTTTGGAATCACGTGCGGGTGCGGACGATTTTCGCCCTCTTCACCATCGTCGGAATTTTTGGCTGGTCCTATTCCGTCCTGATGCCGGCTTTCGCCCGCGACGTCCTTCATCTCGGGGAACAGGGCTACGGCTTTTTGTTAGGCGCGAGCGGGGTCGGGGCGCTTATCGGCGCGCTCACGACCGCGACCTTCGGGAGCAATATTTCCTCCCGTAAACTGGCTTTCGGCGGCGTCTGGCTCTTTTGCGCGATGCTGCTCATCTTCGCTTTCAATCGCAACCTCGTGGTCGCGATGCTTTGCCTGGCCGGCATCGGCTTTGGGATGATGCTTTTCTTTTCCACCTCCAACACCACGGTCCAGACCATTGTGCCCAACGAAATGCGCGGCCGGGTCATGGGCATCTGGGCCCTGATCTTTGGCGGAATGATCCCCTTCGGCGCGCTCGAGGCGGGAGCGATGGCGCATTATGTCGGGACTTCCGCCACGCTTGCAATCGGGGCCGTCATCTGCGCTTTGGCGGCGGCGATTACTCTCATCATCGTGCGCCGGCGCGACGCGCAACTGGCGGCTGCCGCCTGACTGCGTCTACAGCGGCCGGCGTTGGTGCCAGTCGGTGCTCTGCTCAAAGGCGTGGGCGACTTGGAGGATGCGGGCTTCGCCTAACGACGGGCCCAGTATTTGCAACCCGATCGGCAGATTTCCGCTCGCCATGCCGCAGGGAATGCTGATCCCGCAGATCCCGGCGAGGTTGGCCGCGCTCGTGAAAACATCGGCCAGATACATCCGCAACGGATCGGCCGAGCGCTCCCCGAGCTTGAACGCGGGCTCCGGTGTGGTCGGCGAAATGAGCGCGTCCACTTTCTCAAAAGCGCGCTCGAAATCCTGCCGGATGAGCGTGCGCACTTT
>JBKJNW010000201.1:0-11934 GCA_046593335.1 Chthoniobacterales bacterium
TACAACAACTCGATGGCAGACGCGGTGAGCGACCTTGGCGCTCCTGAGGAAATCGGAAAGACGTTTGCCGGCTTTCAGAAATATCTTTACGAACGAGTCGCATGACGTCTCGGCGGCTTCCGGCACCGCTTTTGGTTACTCCGCGCGCAGGGCAATCATCGGATTCACCCGCGTCGCGCGGCGCGCCGGGACGAGACACGAGGCGGCGGCGACCGCGGTCAAAAGCGCGGCCACTCCGGTGTAAATAACCGGGTCAAGCGCGTTGACCTTGAAGAGAATGTTCTGCAAGGCGCTGGCCGCGATCACTCCGAGAAACAAAGCCGCGAACCCGATTCCGAGGACGAGACCGATGACCAGTTGCCATGCACCCTGCCGCATCACCATCCGGAAAATCCGCGCTGCATCCGCTCCCAGTGCCATGCGAATTCCAAATTCTTGAGTGCGTTGATTGACGGAGAAACTCATCACGCCATAAAGACCGACGGCGGAAAGCAGAAACGCCACGCCTCCGAAAATACTGAAGAGCGATGCAACCAGGCGGGGGCCGCTCAGGAATTCGGCGTGCGACACCGCAGGCGTGCCGGGGAAATAAACCGGCAGGTTGGGATCAACCTGCGCGACCGCTTTGCTCAGCGCCGGCCCAAGGGTGCTTGCGGCCTGCCCTTCGTGGGGCCGCACGACGATGGTGCAAAATTGCGGGGCCGGACTGGCGCCAAGCAACGGCACATAAAAGCCGGCGCTATCGGTCTGGGTGTTGAAAGGCCCCTGCATAAGCGTATCCGGGACGACGCCGACGATGCTGCGCCACGGTTCCGGCTGCGCGGGATTGAACCCGCGAATACGCCGCCCGAGCGGGCTTTCGTTGCCCCAGTATTTGCGCGCAAAGCTGGCGTTGACAATCGCCACTGGCTGCTTGTCGTCGCTATCTTCGAGGGTGAAATCGCGACCCTCCAAAATCTTCAACCCCAGCGTCGTGAAGTAGCCGTCCGAGACCGCTTCCGAATTGCCCTGAGGCCGGTCGCGATCGGTCACATAACTTTTCCCATCGACTTCGTATTGGCCGAAATTGGCAAACGTCATCCGGATACGGCTGCTCATGGCAGCGGCCTCGAAAGCCGGATTGGTGCGGAAAGAGCGCACCGCGCGTTTGAAGAACTGGCGGCGCGATTCCTCCGTCGGATAGTCGCCTTCGAACAATCCCATCCGCGCGGCGTAAACACCGTCTTCGTCGTAGCCGTAATCGAGTTTCACCTGGTTGCGAATGGAGCGGATCTGCAACGCCGAAGCGATGAGGAGCGCGGCGGTTATCGCAATTTGTCCGACGACGAGGATGCGGGTGATGACATTGACCAGCCGGCTGCTGTTGCCCCGCCCGCCTTCCTTCATCATCGCGGAGGCGTTGCCACGGGCGGCGAGCAAAGCGGGGACGAGGCCCGAGACCATGGTCGCGAGCAAGACCGCGCCGAGGACGAAGCCCAATACTTTCCCGTCGATCGTGAAGTTGATCCAATAAGGCAACTGAAACTGGGGCGTGCTCGTAATTTGCGCGAGGAGATCCACCGACCAGTAGGCGAGCGCGACGCCCACGACCGCGCCGAGCAGGGCGATGAGGAAACTCTCGGTCAGCATTTGCCTAACGATGCGCCAGCGGGTCGCACCGAGCGCCCCGCGGATGGCCAGTTCCCGCGCCCGCAAGGCAGAGCGGCCGAATTGCATGTTCATTACGTTCACACAGGCGATGAGCAGAACGGCGATGACCGCGCCCAGCATGGAGTACATGATCTGACGAAGCTGTTGGCCGGTGAACGACTTGATCAACGGCTGCACGCTGGCGGAGACGAGCTGCCCGTTGGTCTTCGGATTGTCGGCCGCGATCCGCTTGGCCAGTCCGATAAATTCCGCGTTCACCTGGTCCTCACTGACGCCCGGTTTCAGCCGGCCCATGATCGCGGGCCCGAGGCCGTTGGGATCGCCGCGTGGCTTGAGCGGGAACTCGTTGTAGAGCGGAACCCAGAGCTCTTCATTGATCGGGAACTTAAAATTCGGCGGCATCACCCCGATGATGGTGGCGACTTTGCCGTTGATCCGAATGGCCTGGCCAACGATGCGGGGGTCGCCACCGAAATCGCGTTTCCAGATTTCGTTGCCCAGGATGGTGACCTTCTCCGCACCCGGTTTGTTGTCCTCCGCCGTGAAATCGCGCCCGAGAATTGGTTTCACATCAACGATCTTGAAAAAGTCTTCCGTCACATAGCCGCCGGTGTAGCGCTGGGGCGTTTTCTTGTAGGTGAGATTGATGGTGGAGCCGTTGAGGTAGGCGCTCATGAGCGCGAACGATTTCTGCCCCGCGCGCAGATCCTCGTAATCCTGTGAAGAAGGAATATTGCCGTTGCCAAAATTGTTATTCTGATCCGAGGCCTTCGGGTCGATCAGACCGACGCTCATGAGCTGCTCGGGATGCGGGAAAGAAAATCCGCGCAGGACGATGGCGTTGACCATCGTGAATTGCGTGGTCACCCCGCAGATGCCGAGGGCGAGGACAGTGACTGAGAGAATGAAGAAGGTTTTGTCCTTCACCAGCATGCGCAGACCGATGCGGAGATCCTGAAAGAATGATTCAAAGAACATGGCGTTTAGTAGTGAGGTTAGGTCGACCTAGGTGTGGTCAGATTCTCGGCAGGCAATCGCGTTGTCTTGATTGGATGCCGCGAGCCGGCCGTTTGGATTCAGCGAAATTGATTTATTCGAGCGCATAGAGATTACCGTCCGCGCTGCCGAAATAGCTCCCGCGCAGGACGCCACCGTCGCCCAGGGTGCCTTGGAATTTCGCGAGCCCTTGGATGATCATCGAGCCTGCCCAATTCTTTCCGCCGGGCTGATCGAGATCGACGATCAGGGGAAATTCGCGACCCGGGATTTGGATTGAGCCTTCCCATCGCCTGGCAACCTGATCCGCGGCGAGGCAAAGCGGCGCCGAGAAGAGAAGAGCGATGGTCGCCACGCGCAATAATGTGCTCATTGATTCATTAGTAGTCTGCTGGAACAGCCGGGATTACCGCAGTCTTATGCAGAGCGCATACCAAGCGGACTAAATTTTCCTAACTCGCTGTCCAGAGAAGGTTTCCACTTCTTGCGCAAGCCGAGAAAAAATGAATTTGGTTCCAACTTCGGGATTGGACCGTTTCAGTTTCGAAATCAGGCGCCGGAGCGTCCGAACAGCTCGAAAAGAACCGGCACGCGTGCACGAGACTTGCTTGATACAGCCCCATGCAAGCGACTCTCCCGCTCGAACTCACCGCGATGAACTTTCCAAAAAACCTGACCAAATCGCCGGTCGCTCCCGCGACCGACAGCGCTTCTGTCGAAATCCATTCCTGTCTGGCGGCGCGCGACCTTCTCCTCCGGGAAGTTGACGCCAACCCGACTGCGGCCAACCTGCGCCGCGCCTGGGCGGCGAACGACTTTGCCGAAACCTGCCTCCGCCCGGCCCGCTCACCTTACCAGGCGCAGTCCCTGCCCGAGGCGGAAGCGAGCCGCGAACGCGCGCGTTGCAACGCGGTCAAGCTGCGCCTTGCTCAACTCCGCGCCGGCCTCCATCGCCGCGCCGCCTGACCCTTTCTCGCCCGCGCGGAATTCGTTAGGCTGGAGCCATGATCTGGCGAAAGGCGGCGAGGAACGCTTCCATCTCCGACTTTTTCCCGATCGTTAGGCGAAGATGGTTCGGCATGGCCTGAAATAGACGGCCAACCTGGATCTTGCGCTGCTTGAGCGATTGAATGAGCGGCACGACCGGCCGCTTCAGATCGACCATGATGAAATTCGCCTGCGAGGGGATGCTCTTGTAACCCATCTTTTCGAGCTCGCCGGTGGTGAAGGCTCTCGTTTCCGCATTGAGCGTCCGCCCTTTCGTCACCTGCTCTGGATCATCCAGACTGGCTTCGGCCGCGACCAGCGCCATGAGATTGATGCTGTCCCAAGACTGCCGTTCGCGCAGGCGCTCGACTGTCAAAGATTGCGCCACGCAATAGCCGCAGCGCAGCCCGGCCATGCCGTAGATTTTCGAAAAAGTGCGGGCTACGATCAGGTTGGGATGATCTTTAACCAGCGGGATCATGCTCTCGTAGTCGGGGCTGTCGGCGTAATGATGATAGGCCTCATCGACCAGGATCATGGTGTCGTTAGGCGCGCGGGCAATGAAGTCGCGCACCTCCTTTGCCGGCGTGATGCTGGCGGTCGGATTGTTGGGATTGCAGATGTAAACCACGCCTTTTTTGACAGCTCCGAGCATCTTCGGCAGGTCGTGCGCGAAGCTGGAGGTGAGCGGCACTTTCACGATCTCCGCCCCTTTGAGCTTGGCGTGGTAGAGGATGGCTTCGAAGGTCGGATCGGCCACCACCAGGGCGCCCTCCAGGCTTTTCTTCTCACTCGTTAGGGGGCCGGTGAAAACATCCGCAGAGAGCTTGAGAATCTCGCCCGACCCGTCGCCGAGCAGGATTTCTCCGCGCTCGACGCCATTTAATTTCGCCAGTGCTTCCACCAGAACGTCGGTCTTTTCGTCGGGATAGCGATTGGCCAGACCGAAAGCGTCGGTCATCGCCTTGAACGCTTTGGCCGAAGGACCGTAAGGATTCTCGTTCGAGCTGAGTCGAACGACTGCGGAAGCGGGGCTGGGCGAGGCCGCTGCCTCCCGGGCAAAAGTAAGCGCGGGGCGGGCGACCGCCGCCGCCGCCCCCGCGCTTAACAATTGCGCGAACTTACGTCGTGAGATGCTCATCCTGGTGAAGTTCGATCCGGCTACTTCTTGCGGGTGTAGTTGATCTCCATCGTCTTCATTTCCTTGCCACCACGATCTTCGTACCACTCGAAGGTGTGATGGTATTTGTCGACGATCTTTATCACCTCGCGCACCTTGGTTTTCATCCCGGGCATCATCTCCATCTCGGAGGTGAAGGTGAAGGTTTTGCTCGCAGGGTCGTAGGTTCCTTCCGCCATCATGATGCCGGTGCCCATGTTATCCATCCAGGTGGAGACAAACTTCTCTTTGACGTTATCATAGCCTTCCAGCGCCATCCCTTTGAAGTCCATCTTCATCATTTTGCCGTCGGCACCGGGCATCTCCATCTCCCCTTGGACGTTTAATTCGTAATACCGGCCGCCCATCATCGGCTTGCGCGTGGCCGTCCCCTTGGAGGTCATTGGTTCCGCCGAGGTATTGCCGTCCATCCACATTTTCACGGTGTAAGTCCAATTGCCCGCCATCTCGCCGAGCAGCTTGTGATTTTCGCCGATCTTGGCCAATTCCATCATTTTCGCCATCATCGCCGGGTCGTTCATGTCGGGAACGCCGGTGGCTGGGCTGGGCGTGGATTCTTCGGCCGAGGCCGGGGCAACTAACAAGGCCGCGAGGAACGCGACCGCGATTGTTGCAAATGCAGTTTTGAGCGTTTTCATGGCGCAATTGTTTTCAGCGACCGCGACTCGGTCAAGCTTATCCGAACGATTCGCACGCCGGAAACTCGATCGGGCGGAACTAGCTAAGAAAGTGCCGCCAGGATCTTTGCCACGAGCATCGCCGGCATGATGCCAAGCACCAGCACCGCGCCCGCCAGGACGCCAAGCGTGATGCGCTGTAGAAAGTCCGGCCTAAAAGCAAATCCGGTCGTGTCGGACTCATCGACGAAGATCGCCTTCAGCACGATCAGGTAATAATAGAGCGAAACGAGACTGCCGAAGAGGGCCAGGGCGACAAGCCAAAGCAGGCCGTGGTTCGGGCCGGCTCGAAACGCCGCGCTGAACAGATAAAATTTGCCAAAAAATCCGGCCAGCGGCGGCAACCCGGCGAGAGAGAGGATGAAGATCGCCATACAACCGGCGAGGAGCGGCGAGCGTGTGCGCAGCCCGGTAAAATCGCGCAGATCGTCGCCGCCCGACTCCCGGCGGACAAACCCGACGACGCCAAAAGCACCGATCAGCGTGATCCCATAAATCGTGGTGTAGAAAAGCGTCGCGGCAAATCCCTCGCGCCCGGCTGCGACCAGGCCGAGCAAAGTGTAACCGGCGTGCGCAACCGCCGAGTAAGCGAGCAGGCGACGCACATTTTTTTGCACGAGCGCGACGAAATTTCCGACCAGGATGGAAAGCGCGGCGAGAACCGCGAGGAGCGGCGTCCAACCGGCGACCAGCGCCTGCCAGTCCGCGCTGCCGTGCGCCGGACCAAAGCTGACCAGAACGATTTTTCCGAGGACGACAAAGGCCGCGACCTTCGATCCCGAAGCGATGAAAGCGGCGGCCGAAATCGGCGCGCCCTGGTAGGCGT
Source organism: Chthoniobacterales bacterium (assembly GCA_046593335.1). Classification (GTDB taxonomy): domain Bacteria; phylum Verrucomicrobiota; class Verrucomicrobiia; order Chthoniobacterales; family UBA10450; genus Palsa-1392. The sequence goes on from JBKJNW010000201.1 coordinate 6,317, forward strand.
CCGGCGCCCAGAGATGGAACGGAGCGGCCGCGATCTTGAAGGCAAATCCAATCAGGGTCATGACGATCCCGACCGCGAGGAGCGGCTCGAGCGGCAGCGTCGCCAGTCGCTCCCCGATCGCCGCCAGTCCGGTCGTCCCGGTTAGACCGTAGAGGTAGCTGATCCCGAAAAGCGTGACCGCGCTCGCCATGCTCCCAAAGAGGAAATATTTCAGGCCGGCTTCGGCGGATGCCCGCTCCTTCTTCGCAAAGGCGGTCAGCACATAAAGCGAGAGCCCGGTCAGCTCGAGGCCGATGAAAATCATGAGCAATTCTTCGCTCCCGACGAGCAAGAGGAGGCCGACGGTGGCGAGCAGGATCATGGCCAGGTACTCGCCTTTGTGCGGCAGCGAACGCTCGCCGCGGGTGAGGAGCACCGTGAAAAACGACAGACCCAGGCAGACGACCTTGAAGAGCGAATTGAGCGGCGAGACGACCAGCATCCCGTGGAAGAGAGAGGCGTGCGCCGGCAATTTGAGAACGGCGATGGTGGCCAGCACGAGGCCGAGCGCCGCCACCAGGGACGTGAGGGGTGTAGCGGCGGCCGTGTCGTCCGCATCCCCTTTGCCAGCGGCCGACACGGCCGCCTCTACACTGCCGCTTTTCGTTAGGCCAAGTGCCAGGACAATGAGTGCGGTCACAACCACGATCGTCTCGGGCGCGACCAGGCGGAGGAATTCCAGGTAACTCATGGCCGCAAAAATCGCATCGTTTCCACCGCCGGCATGATCCGGTCGAGCAGCAGTTTCGGATAAAGCCCCACCGCGAGGGTGGCGCAGATCAGGAGACTGGCGCCGAGGATCTCGGCCAGCGTGGCCGGTTCGTTAGGCGCCTTCGTCTCGCGCCGCGCCTTGCCCCGTGCCTCCTCGCCAAAAAATGTCCGCTTCAGCGCACGTAAAGTGAAAGCAGCGACCAGCACCATCCCGAGACCGGTGATCGCGACCGCGACCGGGAAAGTCTTCCAGGCGCCGAGCAGGATCGTAATTTCCGCGGCAAAACCGCTAAGGCCCGGGATGCCCATGGAGGCAGCCGAGGCGAGAACAAATGCGACCGCGAAGAAGGGCATTTTGCGGCTCAACCCCAGCCAGGCGAGATCGCCGAGATTGCGCGTGTGCGTGCGGTAATAAATCGCGCCGGCGAGCGCGAAGAGGAGCGCCCCGATCACGCCATGGGAGAACATTTGCAAAACCGCGCCCGAAACCCCGAGCACATTGCCCGCGGCCAGGCCGAGGAGGATGAAACCCATGTGGCTGACACTGGAGTAGCCGATGACGAACTTGAGATCGTTCTGGCGCAATGCGACCGCCGCCGCATAGACGATCCCGATGACGGCAAAGAGCGCGATCCATTTGCTCCACATCTCCCAGCCTAACGGAAAGAGATTCATCGCCACCCGGAGCGCGCCATAAGCCCCCAGCTTCATCACGATGCCGGCGAGCAACATCGAGCCCGCGGTCGGCGCGGCGACGTGGCCGGTCGGCGCCCAAGTGTGCAAGGGCCAGATGCCGGCGAGGATGGCGAACCCGAGGAAGAGCACCGGAAAGGCCCAAGCCTGTAGCCCGGGAGCGAACTCGAAATGCGCCAGCCGCAGAAGATCGAGCGATCCGGCACTCGTGTAAATCGCCAGGACCCCGATGAAAACGAGCGCGCCGCCGAGGAACGAATAGAGCGTCAGCTTCATCGCCCCGTATTCCTTGTTGGTCGAACCCCAGATCGCGATCAGGAAGTATTTCGGGACGATGACCAGCTCGTAAAAAACGAAGAAGAGAAAGAGATCCGCGCTCAGGAAGACGCCGTAAGAGCCGGCCACGACCAAAAGGAGCCAGAAGAAGAATTCGTTAGGCCGTTTCTCTACTTTGCAGGAGAAGAGCACGGCACAGACCGCGGTCAGCCCTGTCACCAGCGTCAGCGTTAGGCTGATCCCGTCCGCGGCGAGATGATAGTTCATCCCCAGCGCCGGCACCCAGGGAACGCGCACGATGGTGGTGAAATGGGCGAAGTCCGTGCCCTTGGCGGAAAGCGCGAGGAGGCTGATCCCAAATCCAATAGCCGTCGTGAGCAAGGCGAGCCACCGGGCCAGTGCGCGGGGCGAAAGCAGCACCAGCACCGCGCCGCCGAAGGTGAGGTAAATCGTCCAGGCGATCATGCGCGTTTTCGCTTCCCGTAGCGCGGCGGCGTTTCCTGCACGTGGAATCCAATTTCGCGCGCCGGCTTTGTCGGCGGCACCATGAGCTGCCGGATCGCGTCGATGATAGCGGCGATCTCGCTATCATGCTCGCCGACGCGTTTTTCGAGCTCAGAAAACTTCTTCGCCAGCTCGCGGTTCGTCTCCAGCACCGCGCGCAACTTCACAAATGCGCGCATGATCGCGAGGTTCACCCTCACCGCGCGCGCGCTCCGGAGCACGCTCGAAAGCATAGCGACGCCCTGCTCAGTGAAAGCGTAAGGCAAAGCCCGTCGCCCACCCCAACTTGATATTCCAAATTGGAAGATCAAGTCCTCCCACTCGTCAGTCCTCAACTGGAACATGAAATCAGCCGGAAACCGTTCGGAGTTTCGCTTCACCGCCTTGTTCAGATTTCCGGTGGTGACGCCGTAAAGAGCCGCGAGGTCGAAATCGAGCAGCACGCGCTGCCCGCGCAGGAAATGAATCGATTGCGCGATTTGAGCGGCGGGCACGATCTCCTTTTTCATCGCATCAGCCTAACAAGCGCGCCATCTGCGCGACGGTGGTGTTGAAGAGATTGAGGACGAATTGCGGGTAGATCCCGATCGCGAACATGAGGAGCGCAGCCGGGATCACGATCCACTTTTCGCCGGGGCGGAGATCGGGAATGGCCGCGCAGCTTTCCGCCAACGGGCCGCTGAAGAGCGCCTGCATCGCGCGCAGGAAAACGATCGCGGTGATGAGCAGGCCGAGCGCCGCCACCGCAGTGTAACCGGCAGCAAGCGCGAAGGAGCCCTTGAAGATGAGGAACTCGCCGACGAAACCGTTCAGGCCGGGCAGACCTAACGAGGAGAACATTGCCACGCTCATCCAGCCGCAGAGAAGCGGGGTCCGCTGCATCAGCCCTCCGAAATCATGCAACCCGCGCGCGCCGCGGCGGTGCTCGAGCAGACCGACGAAATAAAAGAGCGCGGCCGCGGTCAGGCCGTGATTGAAAATTTGCAGGAAGACGCCGCTCAAGGCGGCCTCCGCCTCTGCCGCCGGCGCCACTGCCGTCGCCCCCACGGCAAAGAGGCCAAGCATGCAGTAACCAAGATGATTGATCGAAAGGTAGGCGACCATCCGTTTCAAATCCGACTGCGCCAAAGCCGCGAGGGAGGAGAAAATGATCGAGCAAACCGCCAGCCCGAGAAGCCAGGGCCCTGCAATCCGGAGTTCGTTAGGGAAAAGCGGCAGGAGCAAGCGAATGAAACCGTAGACGCCCATTTTCGAGAGCGCTCCGGTCAACACCATCACGACTCCGGTTGGCGCGGCTTCGTAGGCATCGGGCAGCCAAGTGTGAAAAGGAAAAAGCGGCACCTTGACCGCGAGCCCAAGGAAGATCCCAGCGAAGGCAAACCAGCCGACTCTGCCGGGCAGGAGGCCGCCGCCTTTGCCCAGTGCCGCCAGTTCGGCGAAGTCGAGTGTTCCCCGCACGAGATAAATTCCAAGGAACGCCAGCAGCATCGCGACGCTGCCAAGAAACGTGTAGAGAAAAAACTTGGTCGCGGCGCGGTCGCGGCGCGGGCCACCCCAAATCTTGATCAGCAGAAAGGCGGGGACCAGGCTCATCTCATAAAACAAAAACCAGAGGATGAAATTCTGGGCGCTGAAAGTGCCGTAAAGCGCCGCCTGCATCACGAGCATGAGCGCGCAGAAGGCCCGCCCCCTTTGCTGCGCGAGAAGCGCAAAGGGGAAAAGGAGTGAGGTCAAAAGCAGGAGCAAGAGGCTCAGACCATCGATCCCGACATGCAGCTCGGCGCCGATCGCGGGGATCCAAACGTGGCGCGCCACCATCTGCAGCCCGGGCGCGTTCGGATCGAAGTCCCGCCAGAGCATCAGGGTAAAAAGGCCGGTGATGAACGTGCTCCAGAGCGCAACCGGACGCGCGTAATTCCTCGGCGCTACGCTGACGAAGAGCGCGCTCAAAATCGGGATGAAGATCAGTCCGGCGATCAGGTTAGCCATGCGTAGAAAAGAAGCAGGGCGAGCAGTCCCAGCGCGAGAACGCCGAGATAGGCCTGAACCTGACCGGAATGCCGGGCCGAAATTAGGCGCCCGAATCCACGCGCCAGCCCAGCCGCATCATCCCCCGCGGCGTTGATCCCGCGCTCATCGAATCCCTTGCTCAGACTGCCTAACGACCCGCCGAGCACGCCGAAGCCGCGGACGAGGCCGTCCCAGAAATAGCGATCGAGCGCGTCGGAGAGCCGCGCCGCGAAACGGGCCGCGGCGAGAACCGTCCAGTCGTAAAGTTCATCAAGCCACATCCGGTTCTCAAGAAAACGAAAGAGTCCCGGCAGCTTTTGTTCGACCGGATCGATCACGCCGGCCCGGCGATAAATCAGCACTCCCAATCCGATCCCGGCCGCGACCAGCGCGAGCGAGACAAACAAGATTGGCTGAATCAGCTCCCCGGAGTCGACCGTGGCGCGCTCGCCCGATAAATAATCGTGCAACCAGGGCCAGGCCGGAGTGAGCACCACGCTAAACGCCACTGTGCAGAGCGCGAGTACGGTCAACGGCCAGGTCATGACTGCCGGGCTTTCGTACGCCCGCTCAGCCGCGGCGCGGCGCTGGCCGAAGAAGACGTAAATCATCTGCCGCGTCATGTAGAGCGCAGTCAGGACCACGCCTGCCATCATGAGGTAATGCGGCAAATGCGAAGCCGGCCAATGCCCGGTGGCGTGGAGCATTTCCTCCTTCGTCCACGCTCCCGCGAAGAAGAGCGGCACGCCGCTCAGCGCCATCATCCCGATCGCGTAGGTGAAAAACGTAACCGGCATGAGCCGACGCAGACCACCCATTTGCCGGATATCCTGCTCGTGATGGCAGCCGTGAATCACGGACCCCGCGCCGAGGAAGAGCAACGCCTTGAAGAAGCCGTGCGCAACCAGGTGCGCGATGCCCGCCGCCACGCCGCCCACGCCTAACGACACCATCATGAGGCCGAGTTGCGAGAAGGTGGAGTAGGCCAGGATGCGTTTGATGTCCGATTGCGCGATCGCGATGAGCGCGGCCATAAGCGCGGTGATTACGCCCACCCAAACGACCACGGCGAGCGAGGTCGTGACGCCGTTGATGGCACCGAAAGCGAAAAGCGGATAGACACGCGCGACCAGGAAAACGCCTGCCGCCACCATGGTCGCGGCGTGGAGGAGCGCGCTCACGGGCGTGGGACCTTCCATCGCATCCGGCAACCAAACGTGGAGCGGGAATTGGCCGGATTTGCCGACTGCGCCGCAAAAGATGAGCAGCGCGATCGAAGTGGCCGCGGCGCCGAGCGCGATGAGTCCGGCGTTTTCCAGGCAGCCCGCGCCGTTGTCGTAGAAGAGAAGGGTGCCGCTGCGGCCGTAGAGCCAGAGGATGCCGAG
>JBKJNW010000241.1:0-5373 GCA_046593335.1 Chthoniobacterales bacterium
ATCATCAGGAGACCGCGACCAAGGACCGCGGTGAGCACGAGCAAACCGCCGACAATGGCCCAGGGCCCTGGTTTCTCGCCCAGCGCGAGCATGACCCAAAGCGGATTGAGCACCGGCTCGAGGAGTGGAATGAGAGTCGCCTCCAGCGCCGTGACCTGCTTGATCGCCGTGGCGTAGAAGACGTAGGGCAGACCGAGCTGCACCGTGCCGAGCAGGAGCAGCCGCCAGAATCCGTCTCCGCCTAACGACGGCGCCGAGAGCAGGAACGGCAACCCCGCCAGCGCGACGAGGATGTTGCCCAGGACGATGCTCGCGATCGGCGAGCCATCCTTTTCTTTGCGCAAAAAAAGTGCGACCGCGGCAAAGGCGAGCCCGCTCCCGAGCGCGATGATGTTGCCCCATAAACCCGCGGTCGTTAGGCGATCAAAGAAGAAGAGCGCGATCCCAATGAGCGCGGCGGCTATGACCAGCCAGTCGATCCGTGAGGCGCGCTCCTGCAAATACCAGCGGCCGATCAATGCGACGTAAATTGGCGCGGTGTATTGCAGGAAGATGGCGTTCGCGGCCGTCGTCATCCGGGTTGCAAAAACAAAAAGCACCACGGTCAGTGCGTAGCCGATCGCGCCGCCGATCTGCGCGAATGAAAAGCTGAAACGCGGCCGGCCGACGCAGGACAAGATGATGGGAATGGCAATCGCACTGCGGCCGCCGGCGATCGCCATGGGTGGCCAATCGATCGACTTGATGAGCACGCCGCCCAAGCTCCAGCAAAGCGCCGCAAGCAGGAGCAGAAGAGGCGGGATGAAACGTCGCGGCATCGTCCGCCCGTTCTAGCGGCCGGGCGCCGGCATGCAAGCTTCCGCGAGCGGCCCGGAAGACATGCAACAATAACGTTGCGTGTTATTTTATCTCGCCTAACGTGCAACCATGAAGATGCAGATTGATCAGGATCGGGTTGAAAAACAAATCGAGTTGAAGGCGCCGCCGGCAAAAGTCTGGCGCGCCCTGGCGGATTATCGCGAATTTTCGGAATGGTTTGGGGTGGACCTGAAAGCGCCCTTCGTTCCCGGGAAAACAAGCGCTGGCCAGATCACAGTCCCCGGTTACGAGCACATCCGCATGGAAGTGGAAGTGCAGGAGATGGAGCCGGAAAAACGCTTTTCCTACTCTTGGCATCCCTACGCGACGGATCCGGCTGTCGATTACTCGGCCGAGCCGCCGACGCTGGTCGAGTTTCGCCTCGAGAAAACCGCGGGCGGGACTCTGCTCACGGTAAGCGAATCGGGTTTCAGCAAAATTCCCGTGGCCCGCCGCGACGAAGCCTTTCGCATGAACGAGGGCGGCTGGGGGCAGCAGATGAAAGACATTCAAAGCCATGTCGAGCAAACGAAGTAGCGGACTCGCGAGCGCGCCGCTCCTGCGCCGGCACGCCCCGGTCTTCGCTGCCCTCGGCGATCCCACCCGGCTCGCTCTCATGGCGCGGCTCTGCGAACGGGCGCCTTGCTCGATTTCGCAGTTGGCGGCGGGATCGCCGATCACGCGGCAGGCGATCACGAAACATCTGCGCGTCCTGGAAGGGGCCGGCCTGGTCCGGGGTGAAATGACCGGGCGCGAATGTCTTTTCGAGATCGCGCCCGAGCCGCTCGACGCAGCAAAAGATTATCTCGATCAGGTCGCGCAACAATGGGACGCCGCCCTCGTTAGGCTGAAGAATTTTCTCGAGAAGTGACCGCGGGACCGCCTGCAACGCGAGTATCGCTGGTGGAGCGCGGTTCAGCTCTGGGCTAGCATGCAGGCTTCATGAAATTCCTGGTTACAAACGACGACGGCATCGACGCGCCCGGGCTCGCGGCGCTGGTCAGTGCCGCTCGCACTGTCGGTGAGCCGGTGGTGGTCGCCCCGGCCGGGCCGCAATCTGGCGTGAGCCACGCCGTCACCTGGCGAGAAGGAGTGCGGATCGAGCCGCGCGGCGAGCTGGGTTTCGCGATCCATGGCACCCCGGCCGATTGCACCCGACTCGGCCTCCTCCACGTGGTGCCGGACGCCAAGTGGATCCTGAGCGGAATCAATCACGGCGCGAATCTGGGAGCAGACGTTTACTACTCGGGCACGGTGGCGGCGGTGAGGGAAGCGCTTCTTCACGGCTGGCCCGGGATCGCGTTCTCACATTATCGGAAGAGTGGGGTCGAGTACGATTGGGAGCGGGCGAAGCGCTGGATCGTTCCCATCCTAAGTGAGCTGGTCTCGAAACCGATCGAGCAGGGCGTTTTCTATAACGTTAATCTGCCCATCCTTGCGCCCGACGCGCCCGACCCGGGAGTCGTCTGGTGCCCACTCGATCCCAAGCCGCTCCCGCTCAATTATCGGCACGAAGAAGAGAGCGGTCTTTATTTCGCGGGCGATTACAATTTGCGCGGCCGCACCGAGGGCGCGGATGTGGATGTCTGTTTTGGGGGTCAGATCGCTATCACGGCGGTGCGTTTGCTATAACGGCCTAACGATGGCAGCGGCTTATTTCCCGTCGTAGGCCGCTTGGAGCGCCGTGTGATCGAGCTTCTGTCTGCCTTGATTCGTTAGCGGCAGAAATCCTCCATCGCCTTTTGCATCTCCGCCGGGCTCACGTCGCGCTGATGAGTAGCGATCGACCACTGATGGCCAAATGGATCCTCCACCTTGCCGTAGCGATCGCCCCAAAACATGTCGGCCAGCGGCATGGTCGCGGTCGCGCCAGCCGCCACCGCCTGAGCGAAGAACGCATCCGCGTCCTGCACGTAAAGATGAAGCGTGACCGGCGAACCCTTGAGCGACTTCGGGCCGACCGAGCAGCATTCCGGCATTTCGTCGTTCAGCATGATGACAGAATCGCCGATCCGGATGCTGGCATGCATCACCTTCCCGTCCGGTCCCGGCAGCCGGCTCAGCTCGATCGCGCCGAAAGCTTTCTTGTAAAACTCAATCGCCTCCGCCGCGCCGTCGCAGATCAGGTGCGGTGTCACGCTGTGCATCCCCTCAGGGATTGCTTCGACCGCGGGCGACTCTTCTCTCGTTGCTGTGCTCATAGTTTTTTCCCTTTCATTGATTGCAGTGCGTTTCAAAAAGAAAGACGAACCGCCCGTCGGTTTCCGGACAAAGTTGGTTTCGATTTTTGAAGTTGTCGCATCCCGCTCTTTCCGGCAATCTCGGGCTGGACTTCCGCAAATGAGCCTGACGAGATGAGCAGCAAAGTGGCCAATTTGATTGCGCTCGAACTCGGCGTTGTCATCGCGCTTTTGACCTGGCTGGCCTTTTCCAATCTTCGCCCCGCTCCGGCATTGCCGAGTGCCCCGCAGCCAACCCGGCTGGTCGACTCCTTCGCGCCGCTTTCGCGCGCGCACTCATCGAGAACCCGTCCTCCCGCGCCCGTCGACTACCGGGCCGAGCTTTCCTCTGAGCCGGAAGTGGAAGGCGAACCGCCCCCAGCCGTTCAGGAATACGAACCGGAAAGTGCGACTGAAGGATACCTCAACGCCCCGGTCGAGACCGCTTACGTCAACGCGACCGAGCCCGTCTACGCACTGGTCGAACCGGAACCACTTCTCGCTTCCCCGGATTGTTTTTTCCCGCCGCCGAACCGCTATTTCGTCTATCCCCAGTCGACCGCGTTTGTCGTCTTTTCCAATTCGCAGTCACGGCGTCGTCCGCCGCGGGCGCCCTCTCGTGGGAACGGCATGCGGCCAAGGCCAACGCACCAGCGACCACCAAACTTTCACCGCCCCCGCGAAGGCGGAAACACCGCCGCGCCTCGCCCAAGAACTCACCTGCAACCGCCCCGGGCACAGCAAAAACCCAGGCCGCGCCAAAATCCCTAGCCTGACTGAGAGAATTGACCTAACGAACAGCCTATGAAAATCCTTCACCTCGCTCTGACCGCGACCCTTGGCCTCGGCTTCACTTTGGCGGCCCGCGCCCAGCAGTCCGACACCACAGTCACGACCGCCGCCGCCACTGCCAGCCCGGCGGCCAGTCCCGTCGCCAGCCCGGCCGCCAGCCCCGGGGCGAGCTTGACGCCAAACAATGCCAAACAAACGGAGAAGCGGGAACGGCGGCGCGAACATCGCCAGGAACACCGCCGTCGCTTTGGTGGAAACAATCGGGATGGCACGGTGGAAGAGCAGAAGGCAGAACGGCAAGCCAATCGGCAGCAACGCCGCGAAATGCGCGGCAAGGGCGGCGACGGTCAGACCCGGTCGCAAGAGCGACGCAAGCTCGAAAACGCCACCCCGTCGCCAACGCCCGCGCCAAACTAATCGGCGTCCGCCAGCGTTCCCTGCCGTCGTTAGATCTCTTCGGCTTTGGTCTTCAAAGGCCCGCAGCCGGCGCCGATCGGATCCTTCTCCGGTCGCAGGTCGCGCAGCTTGGAAAGCGGCGTTTGTTCGCGCTCGGCGGGCGCGCTCTCTTCCGTGGTTTTGCCCGGGTTGTCTCTGGTTTCGCCTTCCATTGGACTTATTCTGGTGATTTTCGGTTGGATGGTCAAGAGAGTGGGATCGCACCATCACGGCAAAGGAGCTTCCGTGCCAAACCGCGGCGGCGGGATATTGCGCGTCGAAAAGCTGGCCGCCGCCGCCACCTCACTTTAAGATGGTAGCCCTAACGAATTGTGGACCCACGCAACTTCCTCACCGAACTAAAACGACGCAGTGTCTACAAGGTCGCGGTCGCCTATGCGGTGGTGGCGTGGCTGCTCATTCAGATTGCGACCCAGGTCTTTCCGTTTCTCCAGATTCCCGATTGGGCGATCCGGCTCGTCATCATGTTGGTCGCACTCGGTTTCCCGATCGCGCTCGTCATCGCCTGGGCTTTCGAGATGACGCCGGAAGGATTGAAACGCACCGAGACGGCCGAATCCTTGCCCACGCGGAAACGCGATCACGCCTGGATTTACATCGTCGTTATCGGCCTCGCGCTTTCGCTCGGTTTGTTTTTCCTCGGTCGCTACACCAGTCCGCACCCGCCCGCCATCGCGCCATCTTCCTCCAAGTCGATCGCGGTCCTTCCGTTTGAAAACCTGAGCACGGATAAGGAGAACGCCTTTTTCGCCGACGGCATTCAGGATGAAATTCTCACCCGCTTGGCCAAGATCGGAGACCTCAAGGTGATCTCGCGCACCTCGACCCAGCGTTACAAGAGTTCACCCGACGATCTACCTAAAATCGCCCAGCAGCTCGGCGTCGCCCACATTCTCGAAGGCAGCGTGCAGAGATCAGGCGACAAGGTGCGCGTGACGGTGCAGCTCATCGCCGCCACGACCGATTCGCATCTTTGGGCGGAGACATACGATCGCAGTCTGACCGATATTTTTGCGGTCGAGAGTGAAGTCGCGGAAAAGATCGCCGG
>JBKJNW010000248.1:0-5951 GCA_046593335.1 Chthoniobacterales bacterium
ATCCGGCCGCCTTTCACGCCGTGGGTGAAGTAGAGATTCACCCGGTCCTCGAGCGACGGAATCCCGTTCGGAATCTTGGTGAAATCGTCGCGGCCCATGATTTTCTTGGTCGCGAAATCGAACGGCGCGTGATCGGTCGCGAGGGTGGAGACGAAGCCCTGGCGCAACCCGTTCCAAAGCACTTCCTGATTCTTTTTGTCGCGCAGCGGCGGTGACATGACGGCCTTCGCGCCTTCGAAGTCCGGCTTCTCCGCGTCGGTGCGGTCGAGGAGCAGATATTGAATGAGGGTCTCGACCCAGACGTTGACGCCGCGCTCGGCGCCGCGAATCGCTTCGCGGAGTGATTCCTCGCAACTGAGGTGGACGATGTAAACGTGCGCGCCGGTCATCTCGGCGAAGGTGATGAGATGATGCACGCCTTCCGCTTCCACCACCGGCGGCCGGCTCCAGTAATGCCATTCCGGGCCGCTTTTGCCTTCGAAGAGGAGCTTCTTTTGCAGCTCCGCCACGAGATCGGCATTCTCGCAATGCGCGGTCGTGATCACGCCTAACGACTTGGCGAGAGTGAGCGTCTGGTAGAGCTGCTCATCGCTCACCCCAAGCGCGCCCTTGTAGGCGAGAAACACCTTGAAGCTACTCACGCCGCGTCGGACGATTTCCTTGAAGTCGGCCTCCGCTTCCGCGTCGTAACGGGTCACGCCCATGTGGAAGGTGAAGTCGCAGGCGCTCGCCCCGCTCGCCTTGTCCAGCCAGACCTGGAAAGCTTCGAGCGGCTTTTCTTCGCAGCCGGGACAGATCATTTCGATGAAAGTGGTCGTGCCGCCGACGAGCGCGGCGCGGCTCGCAGTCTCGTGCGTGTCCTTGGCGAATGTGCCCATGAACGGCAGGTAAATGTGGACGTGCGGGTCGATGAACCCGGGGAAGACATATTTCCCGGTGGCATCGATCACTTCCGCGTCCTTCGGCGCATCGAGGTCGCGGCCGATCTGCGTGATTGTTTCGTCGGCGCAGAAAATATCGGCGACGTAACGGTCGTTAGGCGTAACGATCTCGCCGCCCTTAATGAGAAGGCTCATGCTACTTCTTCCAGACATCGCCGACGCCTTCGCCGAACCAGCGGGTGCTGACCACTTTTTGCTGGGTGTAGAACTGGACCCCTTCCTTGCCCTGGATGTGGAGGTCGCCGTAGAAGGAATCGTCCCAGCCGGTAAAGGGAAACATCGCCATCGTTGCGGGCACGCCGATGTTAATCCCGACCATGCCGGCCTTGACCCGATGCTTGAACTCGCGCGCCGCTTTGCCGGAGTTGGTGAAGATGGCGGTGCCGTTGCCGTAGGAGGATTTGTTCGCCATCGCGATGGCGTGATCGAGATCGTCCATCCGCATCACGTTCAGGACTGGGCCGAAAACTTCTTCGCGCGCGATCGTCATTTCGTTTTGCACCTCGTCGACAATTGTCGCGCCGACATAGAATCCGTTAGGCGCATCGGCGATGCGGGAGTTGCGTCCGTCGCAAATAATCTTCGCGCCTTCTTTTTCTCCGCTCGCCACCAGTTCGAGAACGCGGTCGCGATGTTGCGCGGTGATGACCGGTCCCATGTCGGGCTGAGCGCTGACATCGGTCGGGCCAACCTTAATCGCGCGCGCGGCCTCGACTAACGACGGCAACAAATTGTCCGCCGCCTTGCCCACGGTAAGTGCGGTCGAGCCTGCCATGCAGCGTTCGCCGGCGCAGCCAAACGCGGCCGTTGCCAGCGCCTCGACCGTATGAGAGACGTCGGCGTCGGGCATAACGACAATGTAGTTTTTCGCGCCGCCGTTGGCCTGGACACGTTTACCGTGGCTCGTGCCAGTTTCGAAAATGTACTTCGCGACGGGCGACGAACCGACGAAGGAAATCGCGCGCACCTTGGGATGCCGGAGGAGCGCATCGACGCAGGCCCGGCCGCCATGTACGACATTGAGCACGCCCTTCGGCAGGCCGGCTTTTGCGAGCAGCTCGATGAGGAAGTTCGCGGTCAGCGGGACCTTTTCACTCGGCTTGAAGAGGAAGGTATTGCCGCAGGCGAGGGCGAGCGGGAACATCCACATCGGAACCATGGCGGGGAAGTTGAAAGGCGTGATCCCGACGCATACGCCTAACGGCTGGTGCATCGTCTCGCAGTCGACGCCGCGGGCGATGTTCTCGAGCGTGTCGCCCATTAGCAAAGTGGGAATGCCGCAGGCGTACTCGATATTTTCCAATCCGCGGTAGGCGGAACCGTGCGCTTCCGCCAGCGTCTTGCCGTGCTCGCGCGAGACCAGCTGGCAGATATGATCGAAATTTTCCTCGACCAATTGGCGATAGCGAAAGAACAGACGCGCGCGCTCGACCGGCGGGGTGTCGCGCCAGGCCGGGAAGGCATCGGCCGCGGCATTAACCGCTTCATCGACGACATCGGCGCCGCACATTGGCACCTCGGAGATGACTTCCCCGCGCGACGGATTGTAGACCGGCGAGGTTTCGACTCCGGAAATTTCGCGCCATTCGCCGCCGATGAAGACGGGACAGGGTTGCAATGTTTTTGTGACCATATATTTCTAAGGATGCGGTGGGAAGGCGGTGGCATCGCCGACGGCGAGGCGCGTTTGATAGTCGGCCCAGGCGAGCGGCTCGAGCCCGGTTTCAACGCTGACCATCGTGATGCAACCGTGGACGGGGCAGACTAACGAACAAAGGTTGCAGCCGACGCATTCCGCTTCCTTGATTTCCGGGATCGGTTTGCCCGGGACACGGCCCGGGCCGAGGTCGTAGCCCGATGGATCAGACAGCGCGATGGCCTGATGCGCGCCGTCTTCGCAGGCGATGTAGCAGAGGTTGCAGCCGATGCATTTGCCGTAATCGATCTCGGCGATGCGCTTGTAATTGAGATCGAGCGTTTCCCAGCGCCGCACGGTGTCGACGGCGCGGCCGCGCAGTTCCTCGAGACTTTTGAAACCCTTCGAGTCGAGGTAATCGCTCAGGCCATCGATCATGTCTTCCACGATCCGGAAACCGTAATGCATGACCGCGGTGCAGACCTGCACGGTGGTCGAACCGAGCGCGATGAACTCGGCCGCGTCGCGCCAGGTGGTGATGCCGCCGATGCCGGAAATGGGAAGCCGGACCTCGGGATCGGAAGCGCACGATTGCACCATGTTGAGCGCGATCGGTTTCACGGCCGGGCCGCAATAACCGCCATGCGAACTGAGCCCGGCGACAAACGGCTCGGGCACGAAGGTGTCGAGGTTCACCTGCGTGATGCTGTTGATCGTATTGATGAGCGAGATGGCATTGGCGCCGCCGCGCTTGGCGGCGCGGGCGGCGGCGGTGATGTCGGTGATGTTGGGAGTTAGCTTCGCGATCACGGGAATAGTCGCGACTTCCATGACCCAGCCGATGATGGTCTCGGCCACGTTTGGATTCTGGCCGACGGCCGAGCCCATCCCGCGTTCGCACATGCCGTGCGGGCAACCAAAATTCAGCTCGATCCCGTCGGCGCCGCAATCGGCCGAGCGCTTGACGAAATCGTGCCAGTTCTCGCGCGTGTCGACCATGATCGAGGCGATGACGGCATGGTTAGGCCAGCGTTTTTTAACCTCGGCGATTTCGCGGAAGTTGGTCTCGGGGGAGCGATCGCTGATCAGCTCAATGTTGTTCAGCCCAACCATGCGCGCGTTGCCGTAATCGATCGAGGAATAGCGCGAGGAGACGTTGCGGATCGGGTCACCGATGGTTTTCCAGACGACGCCGCCCCAGCCGGCCTCGAAGGCGCGGTGGGCCTGGTAAGCGGTGTTGCCCGGCGGACCGGAGGCGATCCAGAATGGGTTGGGGGATTTGATCCCGGCGAGGTTGGTGGAAAGATCGGCCATTGTTAGGCTACTCCTGGTTGCTCGAGGTGAGCGCGCTGGTCGCGGGCGCGGGATGCGAGGCAGGTGAGAGTTGTTCGTATTTTGCTTCCAGCTCCGGGACGCGGATCGGCGCGTCCAGCCCGGAACCGAACGGCCCGGCCGCAACGCCCCAGCGTGACGGCTGCACCGGCCCGACCACTTCCGCTTCGCCAAAGAGCCGATGAATTCCGCGCGCCGCCTTTTTGCCTTCGCCGACGGCATTGACCACTTCGCGGCCGCCATTCGCGCAATCGCCGCCGGTAAAGACATTCGGCAGAGTCGTCCGCCCGGTCTCGAAGTCGCGCACCAGCGTCCCGTTGCGATTCAGTTCCAGCTCGGGAAAGAGCTGCTTAATCCAATCACTTTGCTTTTGCTGGCCCACGGCTTTGAGCACCATGTCGAAAGGTTCGATGAACTCGGAGCCTTCGATTTGTTCGAGCGCGCCGCTGCCGTCGAAGCGGGTACGAGCCAGACGCAGCCCGGCGACGTGACCGTTTTCCCCGAGCACCTCGAGCGGCGCGTGATGGAAAAGGAAGGAAGCGCCGTCCCGTTTCGCGAGATCGTATTCGAAGGCATAGGCCGACATGTCGAGCTCGCTGCGCCGATAGATGACGATGACCTCCGTTGCCCCGAGCCGCCGCGCCTGGGTAGCGGCGTCGATCGCGGTGTTGCCACAACCAATCACCGCCACCCGCGCGCCAACCGGAATGTGGTGCAGAGGATCGGTGTGGATCTGCTCGATGAAAGTGAGCGCGTCGACCACTTCGGGCAGATCTTCCCCCGGGATGCGCAGCTTCTGGCCGTCGCCCAGCCCGACTCCGATAAAAATGGCGTCAAACTTTTCCAGCTCTTCGCCGGTCACATCTTTTCCCACTTCCACCCCGCAGCGAAATTCCACGCCTAACGACTTAACCAGCTCGACTTCCTCGAGGCTGACCGCGGGCTTCATTTTGTAATAAGCGATGCCGTAGGTGTTGAGTCCGCCGGCATTCGGTTTGCGCTCGAAGATCACGACCTCGTGGCCGAGCTGGGCCAGCTCCGCCGCGCAACCCATTCCGGCCGGTCCGCTGCCGATGACCGCGACGCGTTTGCCGGATTTTTTCGCGGCCGGTTTCAGCACCGGGATGCGATTTTCATAAACGTGATCGGTCGCATAGCGCTGGAGCCGGCCGATTTTGATCGGGTCGCTGTCGCGATCGAGCATGACGCAGGCACCTTCGCAGAGCACCTCGGTCGGGCAGACCCGCGCGCAACTGGCGCCGAGAATATTGGCGGTGAGAATCGTGCGGGCGGCTCCGGTCACGTTGCCGGTCATGATTTTCTTTATGAATGCCGGGATATCGATGCCAGTCGGGCAGGCGGTGATGCAGGGCGCGTCGAAACAAAAGAGGCAGCGGGACGATTCCACGATGGCCTGCTGCTCGGTGTAGCGCGGGGCGATGTCGGCCAGGTTGGTGGCGAGCTGGGCGGCGGTTAATTTTGGGCTCAGCGGCATCGGCGGATCGGGTGTTCGGCAATCAGGGCGCGGGAATTTCCTCGGCGCGGGCACCGAGAGAATCATTTTCGCCGGAAGCGTGCAAGCTCGCAGACGCGCCGCTGGCGGGTTTGTCCCGGCCGTAGGGTCTTACAAACGGTCAACCACCACGGCGGGCGACGGTTGACACTCCTGTGCCTCCCCATACTTTAGGCCGTTAACTAATGGGCACGGCGACGGCATATTCACCTCAAGAAACGGACGAACTCCGGGGCGACGCCGGCAAACTCGCCCACATCATTCTGGAGATGCAGCGTTGCTTCATTCTCCGGCTCTCGAAAGAACTGGCCCCGGGCAACGTCTCCTTCCCGCAGTTCTTCCTCCTGACTTATCTCGACGCACAGGAGGTCCTGACGATGTCGGCCATCGCGCAGAAAATGGGCCACACCACCGCCGCCGCCAGTGGACTCGTCGCGCGGCTGGAAAATCTTGGTTATGTCATGCGTTCCCACGCCTCGGATGACCGGCGCAAAGTGATGGTTTGCATCACTCCGCGCGGGTCGGCGCT